>JAEYWB010000429.1 GCA_023429275.1 Planctomycetota bacterium | reverse complement strand
AGACACGATCAGGCCACAGCACTCAAAACCTCAGCAAATACTGCGGCTTGCCACCTTCAAAGGGCTGCCTCCAGGGACCGAGCCGGGCACGCGCCGCCTCCCCTCCCCCTCGGGTCGCTTCCGGATTCCGAGTCCTCGTTTCTACACGTCCATTCCGCCGAACCGGCGGAAGGTCGCAACGAGCTCGGGATGCGTCGACACGGTGAAGACGTCGTAAATGATCCGCTTGTGGTTGTGAGCCGTGTCCCGGGCGATGCCCAGCTCTTCAGCCACTTCCCGTTCGGATTTCCCGTCGATCAGCTTCCAGAACACGCGCCGCTGTGCCGGCGTCAGGACATCGAGCCGCGGATCCTCCCGCCCCGGCTTCTCCTGATTCATGGTCGATTCACCGAGCCACCAGTCCACCACGGCCTTCACCCCGGGCTCGGCGATCCGCCCCTGGATCGAGCCGAACGTGACGAGGTCGCCGACGACGACATCGGCCGACGTCACCTGCCGACCGTTCAGGTACGTTCCGTTTCGGCTCTTCTTGTCTGCGACCCGCACCCTTCCATTCTTCACCGAAATCGTCGCGTGCTTCCTCGAAATCGACTGATGGATGAGCTGGATGTCGTTCTCGGGAAGACGGCCAATCGTCTGATCCCCCTCACGAAGGGGAAAGAGAACATCCGCGCCGGACTCCGCGTGAATGACAAGCCTGAGATTCGATGCCATAGCAGGAAATCATGGTCAGGGGGAAGGGGGAACCTGGACGGGACATTCCGCCTGAAAATAGAGTGGGACGCCGCGAAAAGACGACGGCAGATCGTACAGCGATGAGCCGTTCTCCGGCCAGCAGATTTCCGCCTGCGACGCGGCCGTTCCAGCTCCTTCCACTTGCCCTGCGGCCAACCCTCTGCTTGTGCGCGGGGACGCCGATGCGGGACGAGCCGGCTGCCGCAGCCAGCCGGCCACAAATGCCAATGATCCCCCGGCTTGCTTGGAACAGCCCGCCGCGCACGATACGGTCACCGCACCAGAAAACAGCAGCGTCAGGTGAGGTGGCAACATGGCGGAACGGGTTTATCTCGCAGTCGATCTCGGCGCCGAAAGCGGAAGGGTCATCGCCGGCCGGCTCGGCAACGGCCGGGTCGAGCTCGACGAGCTCCATCGCTTTCCGAACGTCACCGTCCAGGCCGCCGGAACGCGCCGCTGGGACGTCCTGCGGCTCTGGACCGACATTCAGGACGGCCTCTCGAAGGGAGCGGCAAAGTACGGCTCCTCGGTCGTGTCGGTCGGCGTCGACACGTGGGGGGTCGATTACGTCCTCCTCTCGAAAAAGGACGAAATGCTCGGCGCCCCCTACACGTACCGTGACCCGCGGACGAAGGGAATGATGGCGCACGCGTTCACGCGTGTTCCGCAGGGGGAGATCTTCCGGCAGACCGGGCTCCAGTTCATGGAGATTAACACCCTTTACCAGCTGATCTCCATGTCGCTGAAGGACCCGAACCTGCTCGCCCAGGCGGACCGGTTCCTGATGATGCCCGACTTCTTTCACTGGCTCCTCTCCGGCAGCAAAGTGGTCGAGTTCACGAACGCGACGACGACGCAGTGCCTCCATCCGCTCCAGCGGACCTGGGCCAACGACCTCCTGACGAAGTTCCAGATTCCGACCGGCATCTTCCCGGACATTGTTCATCCCGGAACGCGGCTGGGGTCCCTGCGGGACGAGGTCGCTTCCCGGACGGGACTCTCCCGAATCCAGGTCGTCGCCCCGGCGACGCACGACACCGCCGCAGCCGTCGCCGCCGTTCCCACGAAGAACACCGGACGAGCCGACTGGGCGTACATCAGCTCGGGGACATGGTCCCTGATCGGCGTCGAGACCCAGCAGGCAGTTCTCTCGCCGGAGGCCCTGGCGCTCAACGTGACGAACGAAGGGGGGATCGACGGCACCTACCGGCTCCTGAAGAACGTCATGGGGCTCTGGCTCGTCCAGGAATGCCGCCGCTCGTTCGAACGCCGCGGAACGGCGCACGACTACCCCGCGCTCGTGCGGCTGGCCTCCGAGGCTGTCCCGTTCCGCTCCATCGTCGACTGCAACGACCCGAGCTATCTCAGTCCTCCGGACATGGCCACGGCGCTCCAGGACTGGTGCCGCCGGAGCGGACAGCCGGTCCCCGAGACCGAAGGTCAGCTGATCCGCTGTGCGCTCGAGAGCCTGGCCCTCAAGTACCGCGAGGTCCTCGAAGGGATCGAATCGCTGACCGGAGAGCGCGTCCAGGTGATCCATGTCGTCGGCGGAGGGGGGAAGAATGAGCTGCTGAATCAATTCACGGCCAATGCCTGCGGACGGCCGGTGATCGCCGGCCCGGTCGAGGGGACCGCCCTCGGAAATGTCCTGGTGCAGGCCCGATCGGCGGGGGACATCGGCTCACTCGAAGAGATCCGCACGGTCGTCCGGGAGAGCAGCGACCTCATGTCGTTTGATCCCCAGGACGGCGCTGCGTGGCAGGCGGCCTACGAAAAACTCCGCTCATTCAGGGTCTGACGTGGAGGAACGGGTGATCCGGCGGACCGCTGCTTCGTTCGAAGTTCCGACTTTCGGAGCCCTTTTCCTTCCCGGAACACGCCAGGCCAGAGCCGATGAACACCGGATCGACGAAGTTCTGTCATGCCTGCGCCGCCCAGATTGATTCCCGCGCGGCTGTCTGCCCGTTCTGCGGCTCCAGCCAGCCCGGCGTGCGGCGCGAGTTCCCCGACACCGAGGATCCGGACTTTCGACGGGCGATCGAGAACAAGACCGCCGCCGGCCTGTGCGGAATCCTTCTCGGCGGTCTCGGAATCCACAAGTTCCTCCTCGGATTCACGACCCCCGGGGTGATCATGCTGCTTGCGACCACGCTCAGCTGTGGCGTCGCGGCCCCGGTCATGTGGACGATCGGGCTCATCGAAGGGATCATCTATCTCACGAAGTCGGATGAGGACTTTTGCCAGACCTACGTGGTCGAGAAAAAAGGATGGTTCTGAATGCGTCGTCATGTCGCGCGGCACTCCGGGCCGCCAACAGGCTGCCCTGCACACAGATTCGTCTCCGCAGCCATTGCCTCGCCGGCACCAGGCACCGAACCGCTCTCAGGGAACAGGGCTCCCGGTCCCGGTCAGCGGGGACCGCACCCTGCGAGCGTCGTGAAACGGCAAGGCCTGCTTCCCTTCCTCATCGTCCTCGGAGTCTTCATGCCGTCCGGTCTCGTCCCTTCCCTTCTTGCAGCCCCACCGGTGACAAAGACCGGCACGCAGGTCGACACCTACCACGGCGTCGAAGTGCCCGATCCCTACCGCTGGCT
>JAEYWB010000423.1 GCA_023429275.1 Planctomycetota bacterium | reverse complement strand
CAAGACGGCCGTCGTTGCTCGTGTGCGGCGATGCTCCTCGGTTCAAATGACGGTTTCTTCCTGTAGCTTCCAGAATGGCCGGTCGCCTGGAATCGTCGATTCTCGTCGGATGCGCCGGGTGGGCGATCCCGGGCGCGCAGAAAGGACGGTTTCGAGGGGAGGGGAGCCACCTGGAGCGATACGCGGCGGAGCTTCCCTGCGTTGAGATCAACTCTTCGTTCTACCGTCCGCATCAGCCGCAAACCTACCGACGATGGGGAACGACCGTTCCCAAAGGTTTTCAGTTCTCGATCAAGATCCCCAAGGCCCTGACGCACGAACGGCGTCTGCAGGAGGTCGCTCCTTCGGACATTGAGAGTTTCCTGGAGCCGGTGCTGGAACTGGAGGAACACCTTGGCCCGCTGCTGATCCAGCTCCCTCCGTCGCTCAAGTTTGATCCCGGAGTCGCGTCCGGGTTCTTTACGTTGTTCCGTGAGCGGTTCGACGGCCTGATGGCTCTCGAGCCGAGGCATCTGTCGTGGTGGTCGGACGATGCCGTGGACTTGGTCACGCGACTTCAGATTGCGATTGTTGCGGCGGATCCCGCGCGGAACGGCTCACTCGCATCGGGGACCGTTCCGCAGCCAGCGGGATGGCCGGGACTCGCGTACTTCCGGCTGCACGGCTCGCCGACGATGTACCGTTCCGACTACCCGGACACCGTCCTGCGGCAGCTCACCGGATCGCTTCTTCAGGCCGCCGGGCAAGGCACCGTGACCTGGTGCATCTTCGACAACACCGCGGCCGGAGCGGCACTCCCGAACGCTTTGCGACTCCAGGACGAGCTGAAGCGATCGTCCCGACGCCCCGGATCCAAGCGAACGCGAAAGACTTCCAGCTGACGGTACCTCGCTCAATGGAGTGGTTCGAAGAGACAACGAGTAGTACGGCTAACACGGTAAGAAGCAGGGGTTGAAGCCATTCGGCGTTTCCCTCCTGCCGGATCATCGTGACGTCGGTCCCCCCCTTGCGCCGATCAGTGTTATCCGTGCTATCCGTGGTCAATCTCCCTGGTCCATCACGACAACGGCTCGCGCGTCCGCGCGACTGGAGAACCCGGAAAACCCTCATGTGGCGACAAGATCCCGCAACGGCCTACGAAGCCAGCCTTTCCGAGGCAGCTCGCGTCTACAATGGAGATTCCTCCCCACGCTGCGAGATGAGATTTGATGGCTGGAAATGAAGACGGAACGCTCCACGACAGTCCGGTCGGCTGGCAGTTCGACAATACGTACGCGCGGCTGCCCGACCTGCTGTTCGCGTCCGCGACCCCGGCCCGCTTTCCGGCACCGCGGCTCGTCCTGCTCAACAGCTCCCTCGCCCGCGAACTGGGCCTGAACTTCGATTCGGTGCCTCCCGAGACCGTTGCGGCAATCTTCTCGGGACAGGAGCTGCCGGAGGGAGCCCAGCCGATCGCCCAGGCGTATGCGGGGCACCAGTACGGCGGTTTCACGATGCTCGGCGACGGTCGCGCCATCCTGCTGGGCGAGCAGCGAACCCCCTCCGGCAGACTCGTCGATATCCAGCTGAAAGGGGCCGGGCAGACCCGCTTTTCGCGGCGAGGCGACGGCCGGGCCGCCCTGGCTCCAATGCTTCGGGAGTACCTCATCAGCGAAGCGATGTCCGCCCTCCGGATCCCGACGACCCGCTCCCTGGCGGTCGTGTCGACCGGCGAGGCGATCTACCGCGGGCCGATGCTGCCGGGCGCCGTTCTGACCCGCGTCGCCTCCAGCCACATCCGCGTCGGAACGTTCGAGTACCTCGCCGCGAGAAAGGAGAATGCCGGCCTCCAGGCCCTGGCCGACTATTCGATCCGCCGTCATGACCCGGATCTCGCTGAGGTCACGAACCGATACCTCGACTTCCTGCGGGCTGTGATCGATCGCCAGGCCGCTCTCATCGCGAAGTGGCAGAATGTCGGTTTCATCCACGGTGTCATGAACACGGACAACATGGCGGTCTCGGGCGAGACGATCGACTACGGCCCGTGCGCCTTCATGAACGCCTACGACCCCGCCACCGTTTTCAGTTCGATCGATCACGGGGGCCGGTACGCCTACGGCAACCAGCCGCGCATCGCCCTCTGGAACCTGACCCGCTTCGCCGAAGCCCTCCTCCCCCTGCTGGCGGCGGAGACAGACGAAGCGGTCAAGATCGCCACCGAGGCACTTGAGGGCTTCGCTGCCCGATTCGAGAAGCACTGGCTCGCCGGGATGCGGCAGAAACTCGGCCTGACGACCGAGGCCCCGGAAGATCTCGAGCTGGTTCAGTCGCTCCTCAACTGGATGCATAAGAGCGGTGCCGACTTCACGAACACATTCCGCGACCTGTCGACTCCCCGTGACTCCGGGAATCAGTCCCCGACTGACGGCGAGTACGACGCATGGCTCGCCCGGTGGCAACAGCGTTTGCGGCGGGAACAACGGACCGCGGAGGACGCGCAGGCGCGGATGCGGACGGTCAATCCGGCCGCAATCCCCCGCAACCATCGCGTCGAAGCGGCTCTCACCGCGGCCGAAGGCGGCGACCTGTCGTTGTTCGAGAGACTTCTGGAAGTCGTAACGCACCCGTTCGAACTTGCCGACGAAAACGCCGAGTACCGCGAACCATCGCCAGACGACGCAGTCTATCGAACCTTCTGTGGCACGTAGGCCGTCCTGAGATAGACCGGTTAACCGCGCCGCGCCAACGGAGCGCGGGCTTGGAACGGTGCGTCCGCATGCAAAGCCGCGCTCCGCTGAAGCGTCGCGGCTAACGTTCTCGTACCACGCTCCCTCGGCTCGCGGAATCAATCACGCTTCTCCCCGTTGCGGCGTTCAAGGGCCACGAATTCCGTGTCTCCAGAGAGAGAACTTTCCGGCTCCAGCCACAGGCAGGCCGCCAGCCGCCTCGAAAAGTCCTCTGCCGCCCGGAACCGCTTCCGCTCCACATAGAGAGCCCGACACTCCGGGTAGTCTCTGGTCAGATCCCGCAACTCGTTCACCCTGAGAGCCAGCCACTCCGGCCGCTCCCGGTTGATCAGGGACGTCAGGGACCGCGGCGGGGTCCTGAGTGCCGCGACGCTTCGGGGACTGGACAGCCCCGGGCAATCCAGCATCGGCCGCCGGGCGTAGTAACCGAGATACCCCAGGCACTCGCAGGCGATCCAGTCTCCCTCCGCGACATTTGCCTCCAGCCACTGTCCCAACGAGGTTCGCACGCCGTTCTCCAGTTCCCGCTGGATCATCCGCTCGGCTGGAAACGTCCGCGTCAGCGCCACGCCATAGAGCCCGAGAATCCCGAACACGACAGCCACGGGAACGGCCCGAAGCATCGTGTTCGAACTCCGCTCGGAGACCCTTTGGCACCCAGCCGCAAACAACGCCGCCATCACCCCGAGCCACGGGGGCAGGTACCACGCGAAGGCCCCCTCCATGCAGGTCAGCAGATACCCACCGTAGATCAGGACAAAGAGCGGAAGGACTCTCGCTCGCGAACCCATCAGTCCGAGCACACCCCATCCACTTCCGACGAGAGTCAGGGCCTGAATCGGCCGCGCCCCCCTCAGGAAGTTGACTGTCCCTCCCCCGGTGCCGCCAAAGCTCGGTGCAAGCCACAGCCTCAGGTTGCCGAATCGCCTCAGCAACGCCCGGCCCCACGCGCTCGCAAGCTCGCCAGGCGTCGACGCGTCGAACAGGAACGACGTCTGGGAGTTCTTCTTGGCGGTGACCGTGTGCGGAACGAAAGTCCCGTAATACGTCTCGGTGAAGACGATCCACGGCAGGAACACCGCCGCGGCAATGAGAGGCACCATCACGGCCTCCTTCCATCGCCG
The DNA here is from genome assembly GCA_023429275.1 of Planctomycetota bacterium. GTDB lineage: Bacteria > Planctomycetota > Planctomycetia > Planctomycetales > Planctomycetaceae > Planctomyces_A. The sequence goes on along the minus strand of JAEYWB010000423.1, from coordinate 1,550 downwards.
CTCGATGACCAGCCCAAGCCACAATGCCGCATCGAGAAACAGCCCATCGGGCCGCCCCCACAGCGCCGCTCCGCATGCGACACCGAGCCAGAGCGTCCGTCCGTCGAGAAACATCCAAAGGGCCCACCAGACGATGGCGACGACGCACTGCGTCTCCATTCCCGCCATTCCGAACAGGATCTGATGGTGCTCAATGGCCAGGTAACCCAGGGCAAAGCCGAGGAACGGCGGCGAGAGACGGATTTCGGGATGCCGCAGGACGCGGTAGGCGCAATAGATGGTCGCAGCGGCGGCAAGGAGCGAAACCCCTTTCTGGGTCGGAATGCCGCTTCCGGCGATGAAGACTTCCCCTGCCAGGGGAATCAGAACGCTGATCGGCGAAGTGAATCCATGAACCGGAGCTCCATGGCCCGGGTGATGGGTGAGGCCCACCCCCTCGGCGGCGTTCTCCGCATGGCGGACGGTGATGAGGGCATCTTCCCAGGTCCGATCGGTATAAGCCCAGAACAGTACGCGGATCAGAACCGCAAGGACGAGCATCCCCCACATGATCTGCCGGGAAGCCGGTTCGTCGTGCGTGGCCTCGGAAGGGAGGGGGAGTGCCGGGTTGGCAAGAGTCGACATCGAAGCCCCGTTCGTCGATGACAGCCCATCGTTCCGACAAAAACTTTCACCCTCCCGCACGACCGCACAGTGGTCGGAATCCACAGTGCGCGGTGAATTGCGGCTGGCAACATGGGGCGGTGGCCCCGGGCGAACCACTGCCGATTGCAACAACATTCGCAACCGGCGTATGACGCCCGCCCGGTCCCATCAGCCCTGACCTTCGAGAATCGCCTTGTACCACTGACCGACCCGCTCTGCCAGAGTCGAAGTGTGAGGCGTTCTGATGTCTGATGCGACGCCCGAGGGGGACCGCTCGCCTTCAGGCCGATGCAGGTGGAATCGTGGTGAGCCGCTGTGCAAGCTCTCACCTGCCCGGCGAACTCTCTACTGGCCCGCGAATCGATCGGCACGGCCGGGGCCGCCGCCAGTCGTCCGGCCTATCACTTCCACGAGTGGTGCTCCGCCGCATCGGCCCCCCATCGCAGCTTGGCGTTCATCGAAAACGCCAGCCGGTGGAAGTCTCCGCGGTGCGGCGTCACGGAATGCCAGAGGTAGGCGGGGAAGATCAGCATCAGCCCCGGACGCGGAATGACCCGGACGTGATCGCGATTGCACACCGCGGTCAGGTTGGCATTGAACCGCGGATCGTGCAGCACCAGCACTCCGTCGCCCGCCTCGAAATAGTCTTCGCCGTCGACCGGCTGGATCGGCGGCCGATCGGAATCCGCGGTGCGGGCGTAGTAGATCCCGATCAGGTCGGCGGGATGGTTGTGGACGATCGTCGACTCGCCGCGCCTCATGCGGTTGCTGAAGAGCAGGAGATCGAGCCCCTCCATCCCCGCGATCCCCTCGGCCTCCAGCCAGCGTTTCATTCCGCTGATGAACATCGACCGGAGCTGATCGATCGCCGGGACGGTCTCCGCCAGGCGCAGGAGGTTCTGCGC
>JAEYWB010000420.1 GCA_023429275.1 Planctomycetota bacterium | reverse complement strand
AGACACGATCAGGCCACAGCGCTCAAAACCTCAGCAAAGACTGCGGCTTGCCACCTTCAAAGGGCCGGCCTGGAAGGCCGTTCTACGGAGCGGTGAGCGCTGACCTTCAAACGACTGGCCTGGAAGGCCGTGCCACGGAGAAGTGGCCGTTCCCGGACAGCTGGATCGTCGGAATCAGACTTCCGTGGTTTCCGCATCAGCGGCTTCATCCGACACCGCGACCGCCACGTCGGCAACGGCGGGAGTCACCCAGACCATCAGCGTCCGCTCGTCGAGCAGCACGTGGACGTGGGAAGTCTTCGCATCGGGCTCGAGCGTCACGCCGTTGTCCCGCAACTGCTGGGCGAGAGCACCGGAAGCTTCCATGCGGCCGTCATCCGGGAGCACTCGCCACCATTGAAGGTGGGGCCACTCCTGGCGGACAACTTCGAGGCTGGACCGCACGATTCGGCCGTCCGGCCCCGGAGCGAAGCCGGCTCGCCGCGCCACGGCGCTGCAGGTTGAGTACTTGTTGGCCCGCTTCAGCTCCCACAACACTTCCGCCAGCGCCGTTGCCCGTGCACTTGCCATGCGTCGCTCTCCACCAATGCCTCGGCTGACGTCCAACCTGAAATGAGGTGGAAGGCGCAAGCTGAGATCCCGAGTCTCCGACGCTACCCGCCCCGGTACGCCGCTACAAGAGGCATAGTCGTTTCGGGGCTCATTTTCGGTCTTTCCGTTCGACCGCGCCGAGCGCTCACCAGGCACGACAACTCGCGTCAAGCAGTCGCGACAATGCGCCTCACGTTCGAAGCAGAACCGAGGCCAGTGCGCCGCGAAGTTGCTCGAGTCCGGCTGTAACTCCATTCCCCGTGCCGGACTTCCAACAATCGAACTCGGCAGCCGCGTTTTCGATAGCGCGGCGATGCTCCAGAACCTCCGTGCTGAGGCCGTCAACCTCCGGCGGGCTCTCGGCTTTTCGGCGGGAACGCTTGGTAGGCATGTTACGGACGTGCGGGAACGCTGGTGTCACAGGACTTGGGACGCTGTGAAACCTTGTCGGTCGCGCCCTCCAGCGAACTTTGGCAAGATCGGGAGGAGAGAGAGACTCTTCCGTTCCCGTTTACCTCTCCGGCCCCGCGATCGGAATGATCGTTGTAACCCGACCGGCAGAGAGACCGCGGGGAACACCTCCCCTGCGCGCAACGGTTTCTCCGCTCGTTCCGATTCTGCCGGACCGCCAGCAGTCCGGAACACGAGATGCATCTCGAGAAGGCCGCTCCAGACGTTTACGACCAGACAGTGCCGATATGCGCCCCCGCCCGCGGAGAAACATCTACGGTGAATCGACGGCTGACCGCTATCTCGGGGTGATGTTCCTCGGACTGGCGGTCATGGCCTTCATCCTGCTGTCCGTCCTCGGAATGCAGCGTGTCGAGCACGCCGCGCAGCAGGCGACGGAATCGGTCAGCGAACCGACCCTCGTTCGCATCGAGGAGTGACCCGACGGTCCCCACAGGGACTCCGTCGCCATCGTCAGCTGTCGGCCCACCGAGGCCCGGCCGCATCTTCCACGTCCCCTCTCTCTCAGGCGACGGCAATCGCGGTGACCGCCAGGATCGCGCACCACACGATCCCAAGGAAGTGCCAGAACCAGGCACAGAACCGGACTCCCCAGAAGTACTCGTGGTCGTAGCGGTCCGAGTATGTCCGCACCGTGATCAGGACGACGAACAGGACCGCCACCGTGAAGTGGATGGCATGCAGCGCCGCGAGCATGATCACGAACGTGGTAATGCCGAGCGATGCCTCGTCCGCCGAACGCGCGCCGGGAAGCATCGCCCACAGGGCGTAGGTCTGCGTCCCCATGAACGCGGCGCCGAGGCCGAGGGCCGTCAGCAGCCAGCGGCGGAACTCGCGCTGCTTTTCGATCCGCACGAAGGAAACCGCCCGGTGCAACGTAAGGCTGCATCCGGCGAGGAGGAGCGAGCTGCCGAAGAACGCCGGCGGGAACCGCATTCCGTCCTCGGTGACGATCACCCGTCGCCCGAACAGCGCCGCGAGCCCCGTTCCGGTCGCGAGTGCGATCGCAAGCACTCCGATGGCCAGCACGAAGAAACGACGGGCCGCGGCACTCGTCCCTTTCGCGTGTCGTCCGATGTCTCGCGAAGTGCTCACGCGGGTCCGGTCTCCCCTTCCGCACCGCGGCGCAACGTTCGCGCCGTGGCGGGCTGGAAGAAGAAAGTATCAAGGATCAGGTATCAAGTTTCACTACGGCCTGAGACCTGCTCTTCCTGAGACTTGATACCTGACACTCGATTCTTCGCCCTCTTTACTTCTCCGCCGCAAGCGAGACGCAGACGAGTTCCTTATCGTTCCTCGCGTAGACGCAACGGTTGGCGAACGCGGGATGAGACCAGACCACCTGCCGGCCGAAGACCTCCTGGGTTGGTTCGAGGACGTGGAAGCGGCCGATCTCCGTGTACCCCTCGGGCGAGAGCCTGGCCTGGATGAGATCGCCGGTTTCGCCGAAGAGGAAGTAGTCGGGCTTGTGCCGCACCAGGAATGCGGTTCCGTGGGAGGCACCGCGCGGACCGCCCGTCGTCGGGGCGAGACTCTGCCAGAGACGCTTGCCATCCGCGAGGCGGACTCCCCGGAAAATCCCCTGCTGGCAGTCGACGCCGTAGACCGTCCCGTCCTCAATGTAGGGGGTCATGTTGGCGGCATAGACTCCCTTGCTCGAATCGCCGCGCCACACGACCTCGGCCCCCGGCTTGTCCTGGCTGAGCCGGAAGACCGCGCCGACGTTTCCGATACCGCTCGCGAAGAGCAGGTCCCCATCCTTCTGGGGAGCCATGATCGACATCCCGTACCCCGGTTTGAGGTCTTGCGACCAGTAGACCTCGCCCGACTCCGGGTTCAGGGAGTTCAGTTTGTCGGCGTCCCAGATCAGGAGCTGCCGCGTGCCGGCCGCTTCGATGATCGTCGGGGGAGCGTATCCCGACTCCGAGGCGGAGATCGCCCGCCAGAGTTCGCTGCCGGTCTTCCGGTCGAAAGCGACCGCAACACTCCCCTTCCCTCCGACGAGGCAGATCAGCTTCGAGCCGTCGACGAGCGGATGACCGCTGAATCCCCAGATCGGGACAGGGGCCGAGTAGTCCTTGACGAAGTCCTTCGACCAGACGACATCCCCCTTGCCGGCATCGAGGCACCACAGGTTCCCGTCGGCCCCGAGGGCGTAAACGAGGCCGTCAAAGACGGTCGGCGTCGCCCGCGGGCCGGAAGGATAAGAGAGCTTGTAGGGACGGTCGTAGGCGTGCTGCCAGACAACATCGCCGGTCCGGGCGTCGAGGCAGAGGACCCGTTCCTGCCCGGTCAGTTCATCCCGGCCCCCCGGGTTGTTCGTGATCGTCCCGGACGACTTCTGATAGTCGGTGAGGTAGACCCGGTCCCCGACAACCGCGGGGCCCGAATACCCGCCGCCGACCGGAACCCGCCACAGGACCTTGAGACCGGACTTGGGAATCGCTTCGACGATCCCGGTCTCTTTCCACTCCCCGTCGCGGCCTGCCCCTCGCCATTGCGGCCAGTCGTGGGCGGCAGCCGGCAGACACCATCCGACAATCCCTGCCACAAGTGCGATCCACGACCAGTACGGCATCATCATCTCCTGTTGTCGATTCGCCCCGGTCGATTTTAGAGGATTCCGCCCGAGTGTGCCTCGCGGGTCGGGGATCCGAAGGGAAAGCCCCATCGCCGATTCTCCCCGGCTGGCCGCAGCGGAAACGAGTTCTCCCCCCGCCAGTTCCTTGCTTCCCCGTACTGACGGCACGGTTTGATGCAGGCGGGCAGGGTCGCCATACTTTCATCGGAGCCGGGGGTTTGCTCCTCTGGACACTTCGAAAAACGGTCTGCCGCGGCGATCTCCGCCGGCGACTGCGAAGTCTTCACCAGGAACGAGCGAGAGTTCCGTCTCGCTCGCGATCGCTCCCGTCCGATTTCGACTTCACACCTCCCTATTCGAGTCTGCTGTGCGCCCTCCCTCCCACGCCGCTCCCCTTCCCGAACCGACGATCAAGATGGCCCAGGGATGGCACTGCCTCCACTCCTACTACCGTGTCGACCCGCAGGCCTGGGTGGCACTCGATCGGGACGCGCGGCTGCAGGGGCTTCGCGAAGTCGAGGAGATCCTGACCCCCGAGCGCGAAGGGGCTCCCGCGAGGCTGCAGTCGTTTGCGGTGTCGGGGAACCGGGCGGACCTGGGGCTGATGATGCTCGACGCCGATCCGCTCAAGATCGACGCCGTGCACCAGGCCCTGCGGGCCTCGCGGCTGGGAACGGCGCTTCAGCCGACCTACTCGTTCGTGTCGATCACCGAAGTCTCGGAATACGTCCCGACCGTGGAGCAGTATGCCGAGCGGCTGAAGCTCGACGGGGGTTCGCCGGATGACGCGGCCTACGCCGCCAAGATCAAGGCGTACGAGCAGCGGCTGCCGATGATGAATCAGCAGCGTCTCTACCCGGACTTCCCGAACTTCCCGGTGATCTGCTTTTACCCGATGAACAAGATCCGTGACCCCCAGGCCAACTGGTACACGGAGCCGTTCAGCGTCCGCTCCGCCCTGATGGCGGAACACGCGACGTCGGGGATCAAGTTCGCCGGCAAGGTGAGCCAGCTCATCACCGCCTCAACCGGCTTCGACGACTGGGAATGGGGAGTCACTCTCTGGAGCCGGACCCCCGAGTACATCAAGGAGATCGTCTACACGATGCGGTTTGACCAGGCCTCGGCCCGGTATGCGGCGTTCGGTCCGTTCTACATCGGATACATTCTCTCCGCGGCGGACCTGCTCAAGCACCTTCGGCTGACAGAGTAGAGGGAATCGCATCGGCCGCTTGGGACAGTTCATCCCGAGCTGCCGAGCCCTGTTGCCCCGGTGTCGTGTGCTCTGTGGAAGATGCCTCGACGGCGGCGAACTACAGGCTCGTCCGATGTCCTGGTGCTTTGTCACACCAAGGATTTTGGGTTGCGTCCATTGGCCGGCGGGCGCTAGCCCCCGGTTCGAACCGGACGCTAGCGCGTTCCGGCTAGTCGAACGACCCCCAAATCCTAGCTGTGCCAAAGCACTCGAGTTCCCCGCTGCCGCCAGCAGGACCAGGGCCACGGCGCCCCCGGGGATGCTGTGCTCCAGCCAGTCCTGCCCGGTCTTCCCTTCCAAAGCTCGACGGACTCGCTGGAGCAAGATTGGTTGCTCCATTCCAGGGCCGATCTCGCCCGAACACCCCGCACAGGAAGGAAAGCCGGGACAGGCGGGCCGCCCTCCCGCACGGAGGTCGATCCCCGGCCGCCATCGCGGGGCTTGGACCGGCCATCCGTTCCCCCCCTTTCTTTCCTCTCCCCATGAATCCGACTACCTTTCCCTGACGGCGCTTGGCACCGGGTCTCCAGACGGGAGAGGGACGATATGGGCAAACAACCGGTTCTCCAGATTTATGACGCGGGGGAGACCACGGTCGTCGGTTTCTGCGGTGAGGAGATTCTCGACGAGATCAATGTCGCCGCCTGCCGGACCGAGATCATCGACATCCTCAAGCGGCACGACTGCAGCGTTCTGGCCTTCGACCTCACGGGGGTGCGTCTCATTCCCAGCGGCCTGCTGGGGCTCCTCTCGTCGATCCGGCAGATGGGCGTTGAGGTCCACCTGTATAACCCGTCCGATGACGTTCGCGAGGTGCTCGCGATCACGCACCTCGACCGGGTCATGCCGATTCACGTCGTCGAGGTCGACCGGACGAAGTCTCCCGATGGCCCGGAATGAACAGGGAATGGACCGGCCGGCCGAGTTCAGGAGAACAGGGTTTGATGGCTGATGACCTGCTGAGGACCTGCTCGCCGGAGGACGCTGGTTTCGATCGCCGCCGATGGAACGCCGCGCTCACGCTCGCCTCCGGGCTCGCCGAGAGAGAGACCGGTTGCCTGGCACTGGAGGTCGCTCGCGGCGGACGGACCATGGGCCCCGCTCACTTCGGCCGCCAGGACTCGCGCGATCCGACGCCGCTGCGGAAGGATGCGATCTTTCTCGTCGCTTCGCTGACGAAGCCTGTCGTGGCGATGGGGGCGATGCTCCTTGTCGAGCGCGGCCTCCTTTCCCTCACCGAGAAGGTGGCCGATTTCTTTCCCCGGTCGGACAGCTCACGCAGGCTCCTGACCGTCCGGCATCTGCTGACGCACACGTCGGGTCTTCCGGACATGCTGCCGGACAACCTCGACCTTCGACGACGCCAGGCTCCACTTTCCGCGTTTCTGGAAGGAGCCTGTCAGGTCCCGCTCGACTTCCCGCCCGGCCGCGGGGTGCAGTACCAGAGCATGGGATTCATGCTGCTGGCCCGGATTATCGAGCTCGTCGCCGGCCGGTCGTTGCCCGACTTCCTCCGGACCGAGATCTTCGAGCCTTGCGGAATGTTCGATACGGCGCTCGGCGCGCCGCCGGAGTGGTTCGACGGGGCGGAGCCGACGATCCGGCGCGTCCCCCGGATCGACGTCCCGGAGGAGCAGCGCGGCGGAGACGACTGGAACTGGAACAGCCGCTACTGGCTGACGCTCGGGGCTCCGTGGGGAGGGCTGCTTTCGACTCCCACGGACCTCCTTCGATTCTGCAGGGTGATGTTGCTCGGAACCGCGGGACAGGCGACGCCGGAACTGCCGTTCGCGCCCGCAACGGTCCGGGCTTCCATCGTGAATCAGATCGAGTCCTATCCCGACGTCCCGGAGGCGGACCGCCGGTGCCGGGGATGGGGATTCGGGTGGCGTCTGCAGTGGCCGACTCATGCCGCCTCTTACGGAGACCTCGTCGGCCCCGAGGCGTTCGGACACTGGGGAGCGACAGGAACTCTCTTCTGGTGCGACCTGCGGGCGGACCTGGCGGCGGTGCTGCTGACATCCGTTCCTCTCGACCGGAGCGGCCGGGCGCTCGCGCGGTTGTCGAGCGCGATCGCGGCTGCCGGACAGTAAAGGGCTCGTCCCGCAGGTTTCCCTGGCGAGACGAGCCCTTTGTGTCTGGACAACCTCTCTCGAGGGCCGCACAAGAGCACAGAACTCATCCCGCCGGCTCCCCGGACAGGATGAGTCCTTCATTGGGCATCCTTACAACCCACGCTAACCCTCGGACGCCCGCGCCGTATCGAGCCGGGCCAGGGTCAGGATGTGAAAGATCGTGAAGAGGGTCATGGCGATGACGAGGCCTGTGGTGAAGAGCATCGTTTCGCCCTGCCGCCCCCCAATCCGCAGATAGCCTTCAAAGAACGAAACCAGCGCGATCGTCTCGATGATCATTCCGAATCCCGCCATGGCGATCGCCAGCGGCCATGCCGCGAAATCGAGCGCCACCGACAGCAGCATGGCGAGCTGTACCCCCGTGAGGACCTGCATTGTAAAGAACGAGATCGCGAGGAAATCCACCAGGCGGAACCGCACGAACTCTTGCCACAGCTCGCGCTGCCCGAGAATCCCTCCAGCAATCAGGAAGAGGAACGCCGGCAGCAGGCCTATCGCCGCTCCCGCCAGTTTGGCGTACGCGATCTGCGGAACGCTCCGGGGCAACAGCGAAAGCGTCGCCCACGTGCGGTCCTTGATCTCACTGCGGTAGAGCCGGGCTCCCATGACCGCCGCCTCGATGCCGAGGAACCAAAGGGAGAAGAACCCCGTGATCATCCCGAGCGCTTCGATCGCCCGGTCAAAGTCGTTCGCGAAAGGGGCTCCGATCAGGAGGAACATGAACC
>JAEYWB010000359.1 GCA_023429275.1 Planctomycetota bacterium | reverse complement strand
GCTTTCGAATGTCTCGCTGTTCCCGGTTGTAAGCGACCGGTCGAGGATCGCTGTGAGAAGGAGCGTTCGATCGGGTCATGCAGGCATGCACCCTTCGTTGATCGACGTCCACACGGGTTTTTGGTCCGCCGGCGAACAACTGGCGGGAACAACGGGGGGCCACATCCGTGACCCGTTGACGACATCGCATCCAGGATGATCGCGTCACACGCTGGGGAGTCGGTGCCGCGTGGTTCCGAGGTTTCCCTCGTCCTCTCGCGGACACCCGTTACATCGGCTGACGAAACCGAAAGCTCCCGTCGAAAACGAGAAGCCATTCGAGAAATCGGCGAACGCTTCGAGCGATGGCGGAAACTGCACGGAGCGAGCGTTCCGGGCACAACTTCTCTTGCGGAGAAACCGCCGGGCGATACGGACTTTCCGCCAAACCCCCGCTCCCACGACGACAAAACCTGACAAACGGTTGCGCCGCATGCCTGCACGATCGTTCCCCTGTCGCGAACGACACCTTACCCTCTGGCCGCCCGGCTGCGTCAAAACGCAGCGGTCTCCGATCTCACAGACTGGCAAGTCATGGCTGTCGAAACTGTCCTCATCACCGGTGCGTCGTCAGGAATCGGCTGGGAGTTCGCCGAGCTCTTTGCGAAGGACCGCTCGAACCTGGTCCTGGTCGCCCGTCGCGGCGACAAGTTGAGAGAGCTCGCAGAGCGGCTGACGAAGGCCTACGGCGTCGCGGTCCATGTCTTCGAGCAGGACCTGAGCCGGCCGGGAGGAGCGGAACGAGTCTTCGAGTTCACCCGCTCACAGAACCTCGAGGTCGATGTCCTCGTCAACAACGCCGGCTTCGGAGCGCTCGGCTATTTCGACGAACTGCCGACAGAGCGGCTCGTCGACATGCTCGAAGTCAACGTTGTCTCTTTGACGCAGATGGCGAGGCTCTATGTTCCCGGGATGATCGCCCGCCGCAGGGGGCACATCCTCAACCTCGGTTCGACCGCGGCCTTCCAGCCCGGTCCGAACATGTCGGTCTACTACGCGACCAAGGCGTATGTCCTCTCTTTCACGCACGGCCTGGCCGAGGAACTCCGCGGGACGGGCGTGACGGCCACGTGCCTCTGCCCCGGCCCGACTCAAACCGGCTTCGGTGACGACTCGGGAATGAAGAACACGCTTGTCTTCAAGATGAACCTGATGGACGTCAAGGGGGTCGCCGCCGCGGGCTACGCCGCCATGCGGAAAGGCCGAAGCCAGATCGTCCCGGGCCTGATGAACAAGATCGGAGCGTACCTCGGTTCGATCAACCCGCGGTGGATCACGCGCAAGTTCACGAAGCGGCTCCAGACACTGCCGCCTCGCGGGAAGTAACGGGAGCCCACTCTGAATGAATGGGTGCGTCCGGCCGAACTGGCAACGGCTGACTGGAGGCATTGCGGCCCGTGGACTACGTCGCCCCCTTGCCGATCGTCACGGTGGCTCTCCTGATGCTCACCGTTCTCGGAGCAGGGGAGCAGGCTCTGAAGAGGTCGGCACGACTTTTGAATCGATGGGTCTGGAGGGACCAGGCAGAAGTCGTGCTGCCGGAAGATCGATTGCAGGCGGTCGTCTGCTGCGAAGGCTTCGCGCCGTTTCTGGTCCTCGCCGCCAGCGCGGGAGCGATCTCCCTTATGAAGATCCAAGGCCTGAGTCTGTCTGCACTGCAGAGGACCGGGTGCTTCGGAATCGCATTCGCTGCCACAGTCCCGCTGTATGGTGTTCTTCTCTCCTGCGTGTTCGATCTCCCGCTGGTGCGGAGCCTGTCTTTGCAGGGATTGTTTGCAATTTTGGTCGGACTTCGATTCGTCACAGTCATTGTCGTCTTGCTCATACCCATCGTCCTCGTCCTCACATTCGGAGCGTGACCGATGTCTATCCCGCGTCGCGAACCTTCGACCGGACGTCCATGAGCGCGAAGCCGAGCAGATTGAGTCCCCGCCAGCGGGAAGGATCGCGAGCCGCTTCCGAGTTCGCTCCGAGGCCGATTCCCCAGATCGTATCGAGCGGACTCGCCTCGACGAGAACGCTGTTGCCGGTATGGAGCAGGAACTTTCCGAGACGCGGGTTCTGTCCGAACTTGAGCAGGTTCCCTTTGACGACAATTTCCAAACGGTTGCTCTCCCAGATGTCGTTGTGGAATCCGGTCACCTTTCGCCCGAGTGACTTTGCCTTGCCGGGATCCTCCGCCCGCAAAATGGCGTCCCGAGCGGCGAGATCGCCGAAGAGCTCCGCCTTGCGGGCCATCATGAAGTGCTCCGCCGTCCGGTAGGTCACGTCCCCTTCGACAAACGGGGATTCATACCACTGGCTGAGGCAGCTCTTCGTCACTTCGCCAGTCGGCGAGGGGCGATGTCCCCAGAAAAAGAAGTAGTCGACGGCATCGCCGCGGCCGATGGCTTCGAGGAGATCGTCTCGAGTCTTCACTTCTCCCTCCGATCCGGGGGCACATAGGACGGTCGCTCTCGGATGAAAGCCAACTGGGCCTCAGATTTCTCTCCGGTACGACGCACCGATCAGTCCAGAGGTTCGGGACCAGCCCCTGTCGGGTGGTCAGGACCGCGCGTGTTCTCGAAGGAAATCCGCCAGGGCGGGCGCCTCGACCTCTTCCTTCGTGACAAGCCGCAGCGAAATCGACTGGCGGCCATCCCTCGCGGCGGCAATGTCGCGCTCGGTCCCGAGATCGGCGATCCGTCCGAGGGCGAACCTTCCGGACGGCCCGTAGAGGACGAGGTCGATTCCGTTGCGCCGCTTGGTGACCACTTCAGCCCAGGGCTTCTCGTTGCCCGGAAGCTTGTAGGTGACCGTCGTCTTGCCCGACCAGTCGACGTTGGCCTTGGGGGCGGTCTTCTCGAGCAGGTCGAACAGTGAGTCGAGCGTCTCCGCCTCCCAGTCGACCCGCTTGTTGCTCGGGAACCCCTTGCGGGAGACGTGCCACTTCCGCCCGAGGACCACCCAGGGCATCAGCTCGGCCGGGTTGAGGGCACCGGCCCGGGCCTGCGGGAGGAACGCCGTCACCGCCTCGCTCAAGAACTTTTCGAACGCCGGTGTCTCGATCTCTCGCAGCCAGTGAACGGTGACGGTCACTTCCTGCCAGGGACCTTTCAGGTTTTTGACACGGACGCGGTCGCCACGCCCGTAGACCGGCAATTCGTCGAGGTCGTCGAGGTTCTTCAGCGACAGTCGCCTTGCGAGAGCCTCTTCCGAAAAGGCGTTCTTCTTGACGCGGAACTTGAGCGTCAGGAGCCACTCGTCACCCGTCTGGGCGTGCAGGAACCATCCCCCTGACTTCTCGGCCGCCATCACCTCGACGATGCTGCGGTGATTCCAGTTCGGCGCGGCGAGCTGATCGTGCCGGGCCAGCAGGTCGATGACGTGGCCGAGTGAGGCTCCCTCCCAGCGGGCCGGCTTCCCCGAGTGGCTGATGCGGTCCTCGGTATGCCACTTCCGCCCGTCCGCCTGCCAGGGGGCGGCGGAGTCCTTGCCGACCTTGCTGATGTCGATGTCGCCGGCCCGCTTCTTCGCGGCCGCTTCGGCGTCGAAGAACTCGACCGCCGCCCGCTCGCTCGACTCGAGGATCGGTGCGAGGAGTTCTCCCGTCCAGGATCGCATCTTCGGACTCGCATCCGCGACAGCGTCGCCCGAGAACCGGCCGTTCTTCCGCTGTCTCTTATACAAATATCCGAGCCCACGAGACCGGAGCCTATCG
>JAEYWB010000338.1 GCA_023429275.1 Planctomycetota bacterium | reverse complement strand
AGGACGCTCTGCGTTCTCTGTGACCACTGCGGCAAATCTCAGCCGGGACCGAGCGACCGGCAAAGGTGTTCTGGAGCGGTGATCGACGTGCGCCAAGGCCGTCCTCGAGTCGCTGTCCTGCCGAATTCGGGGGACGGATCTGCGGCTGGTCGCCGAATCCGAACGACGGAGTCCTTCCTCCTACTTCGTCCGCAGCGTGTCGAAATCCAGAGGTGTCAGCTTCTTGGCTTGCGCCTCGGCCTTCGTCGTCACTGTCACGAGTTTCTTCTCTTCGTCGATGATCAGCACCACGTCCGGATAGGTCTGCACGCGATCCTTGCGGCTGAGGATCGCCTGGATGACCTCATAGACCGGCTTCTGATCGAGGCTGAGTTTCTTAACCTCGTTCCTGGTGATGCCCGATGACTTGAGAGCAGCACCATCGACGAAACACTTCACGTCGACCGCTCCGAAGATCTCCTGGAAGGCCCGCTCCAGCGGCAGAGCGAACTTCGCAGTGATCGGAACTTGGAATCGATCGATCACCTTTGCCGGGAGCTCTCCGGGCATGCGGGTGACGAGGGGCGCGGCGGGTTGCCGGGAGCCGGGAGCCCCCTTGTCCTGGCCGGCGAGAATTCCCGCCACGGAGGCGGCGATGCAGAACGAGACGGCGGAAGAGAGTCGCATGATGCCGTGCCCCCTGGCCTGTGAGATGTCCGTGTTCAGGACCACGGAAGGGGCCGGCCTGTTCGTCCGCGACTGGCCCGGTCGTAAGGAATCGCGGTCCCTGAAGGGGAATGAAAGGTCACGCTCGGGCGAGCGGCTCCAGGATCGCTGACTTGAGCCGGGGCGCTGCGTCCTGAGGCGTCGTGCGACTCTGTCTGACCACAGGGGGAAGCCAGGTAACGGGGACTCCGTCGTAATGTTGGAAATGTCTTCTCCGTAAGGTTCCGGCGGCCGCGATTGCTCGACGTGAGATCTGCCTTATACATGCGTCTGCAAGTGAGACTCAGTCTCACTTGGTCCGCCTTGTATTGTCCCACCTTCGCTGAAAGCCTGCCGAAACCATGCCACACCGTCGATGCTGTCGCGTCTCCGGTCATCGGACAACCGGGTTCACTCTCATTGAGCTCCTCGTCGTGATCGCCATCATAGCCGTCCTGGTGGCGATTCTTCTGCCAGCCGTCCAGCAGGCCCGCGAGGCGGCCCGCCGGACCAGTTGCATCAATAACCTCAAGCAGATCGGAATCGGCCTCCACAGCTACGCCGAGACCTACTCGGTCTTCCCTCCGAGCCACTGCATCGGTCTCGGAGCCGGCGGCGGCTGGTCGATTCATGCCCGCCTCCTCCCCTACATGGAGCAGACAGCCACCTTCCTCAAGGCCGATCTGACTGTCAGCTACTCGGCCGAGCCGAACGTCAGCAACCTGATCAGCGAGAAACGGGTCCCGGTCTATGTCTGCCCGAGCGAGATCAAGTCGATCATGCGGGTCGGTCCGCCGAACCATTTCCCGCCGAACTACGCCTTCAACGGCGGGACCTGGAAGATGTTTACCCACGCCGCCAACCTGAACGACGGCGGCACCGCCGGAAACGGAGCGTTCGCCCCGAACAGCAACTTCTCGAGCAAGGACTTCACCGACGGGATGAGCAATACGCTCGGCTTCTCGGAGGTGAAGGCTTACACGCCGAACGTCGGGAACGGAGCCGAGGGGACCGATACGATTCCGGACTCCGTCTCCTCCTACACCGCCGGCACCTTGAGCGCGAACGGACACACCGAGTGGGTCGACGGAAAGATCCACGAGACCGGATTCACGACGACGTTCACGCCGAATTCCGTGGTGCTCGTCTCGGGCACAGGTGCGACCACGCCGGTCGACGGCGACTTCATCTCCTGCCGCGAGAAGGGGGCGGCCTGTGCCGGCAGGCCGATCTATGCCGCGGTCACTTCCCGCAGCTTTCACGTCGGCCTCGTCAACGTCCTCCTGATGGACGGAGCGATTCGCTCGGTCTCCGAAAACATCTCGCGGACCACATGGCAGCAGCTGGGAGCCAGGAACGATGGGCAGCGGCTCGGCGAATTCTAGAAGGAGGACGGAAGCGATTCTCCCGGGACGCAGCACACGGATGCTGCGTCCTTTTTTGTTTCGAGCCTTACAACGGGTAGGGGGAAGCAAAAGGCAGGGGGAAGGACGCTGGGGGCCGCTTTCGGGAGCAGGTCGCGCTTCCGGAAGATTCCGCCAGGGATGCCGACAACAGATCGCCGCTGCTCCAGGAGCTTCCGGGCGACGCGATTTCAGCAGGCTCCGTCGCAGTCAATGAGGCAGCCTTTCCTGGTCAGTCGGCCCTGGGGAGGGCGTCGGGGGTCGGTTCCGATCGAAGTGCAGCCCCGATCTTCCGCAGCCTTAGCGACAGCGCGATCGACATCACTCCGAACACCAGCGCATTGGCCCCGATGAACCAGGCGATCGTCACCAGCCCCGCCGCAGGCCATGCGAGAAGCATGGCGCCGAACGCGATGGACGCCGCTCCGGCGAGCCCCAGCAGGAGTTCCCCCTCGATCTCTTTCCGCAGGTGAATCGCCGCCGCGATCTCGAAGATCCCCCTCAGGATCGCCCACATCGCCACAAAGGCCAGGAGGACGGCCGCCGTGATACCGGGCCAGACGAATGCTCCGACCCCCGCCAGAATCCCGACGATTCCCACCAGCACCATCGCCCACCACGAGCGGCCGGGAACGTGTCCGCTGAACGCGAGCCCGAGCGCCGTCGCCCCGTCAATGATCGCGTGTGCGGCGTAGAGCAGGACGAGCGTCAGAATCGTGATGCCCGGCCAGGCGAATGCCATCACTCCAAAGGCCATCGCGCAAAGCCCCCGGACGAGAAAGATCCACCAGTACTCTCCCAGAGACGACAACATGGAATCACCTCAGCCAGGGTGTCACTCTTCAGACGCGTCCCGGCCGGATCCCCCGCGAGCACAAGTCGCGGCTCGCAACGTCGGGAATCACGGAGACCCGGGCAGCAATGCAGCCGCATTCTACCCCCCGCTGACGGCCATACCACTTCAATCCGGTCAACCCCGGCACGACCGGCCGGGGGGGAGGGGGGCCCGGTATGGCCGTCGTGGAGCCGGACTCGCCACGGCTCCGTGTCGCAAGGTGTCTTCGCCCCAGGGCCGGATCAGTGAGAGTTCACGGCGCCGCGTGTTCCCCCCAGGGAGCGTTACCAGGCGGACTGGTAGATCTCGAGGATCTCCTGTTCGCTGACGGGGCGGGGTGTGAGAGTCATCAGCCGCTTGATGCCGTAGGCCTTTCGGGCCAGTTCCGGCAGCTGGTCCTGAGTGACGCCGAGATCCCTCAGCCGGGGGCGGATGCCGATCTGGCGCTGGAGCCGTTCCACGCGCTCGATCGCGCGATCGGCCGCCGCTTCGGTCGTGAGGCCGCTGCAGTCTTCCCCCAGGAGATGGGCGATTTCGGCGAACTCTTCTGTTCGCGTCGCCTTCGTGAACCGCATCACGTAGGGGAGCAGCAGGCCGTTTCCTTCGCCATGGGAGACGTGAACCGCCCCGCCGACGGGGTACTCCATCGCGTGAACGAGCGCTACCCCGCAGTTGGAGAACGCGACCCCCGCGAGCGTGGCTGCGAGGGCCATCCCTTCGCGGGCTGCGATGTTCGTC
>JAEYWB010000325.1 GCA_023429275.1 Planctomycetota bacterium | reverse complement strand
GGGCTACTGCGCGGGGGAGGCCGGAGCCCCGGCCGGGGCGGCACCGCCGGCGGGCTTCTGCCGGACGGCATTGGCCAGCTTGGCGATCAGTTCGTCGGCGGCGAGGAGTGTGTTCGCACCGATCGTGTTCATCCGGTTCCGGAACAGGGCGAAGAAGAAGATGGCGGGGACCGACAGAAACACCCCTTCGAACGTCAGCAGGAGGGCTTCCGAGATCCCTTCCGCCACCTCGCTCGCCTTGAGCTGGGTATCGGAGCGGGCGATGACCGCGAAGCTCTTGATCATCCCCATCAGCGTTCCGAGAAGCCCGATCATCGGCCCGAGGCTTCCGAGGACCGCGAGCATACTGATCCGCTTCTCGTTCTCGATCGTGATCACCTCGGAGGTCCGCTCCATGGCGCTGCGGGCTTCCGAAACCCCCGCACCCATTTCGTGGAGCCCCGCCCGGACGAGCCGGCTGTACTGTGACTCGTCGGTCTTGACGAGGTTATAGACCCCCTTGAAGTCCCGCTTGTCGACAAGGGCCTTCGAGTCCTCGACAACCTGCGGCGGCATCGCCTTGTCGGGCGTCACATCCATGAACAGGCGGATGACCTGCGAGACGAACAGCGTCGAAACGATCCCGAGGAACCATCCGATCGGTCGGGAGGTCCACAACACCCAGGACAGAAACGACTGGTCGGCATGGGCGTTGGCGGCTGGGGCCGCGCCCGGTGCGGCGGCAGGGGCCGCAGCAGCAGCCGGAGCCGCCTCCTCTTGTGCGAGAAGGATCCCAGGGGCGATCGCACATCCGATCGCCAGGAGGAGAAGCGCCGTGGCCAGGCATCGGCGGCGCAAACGATCAGCGGGGGAAGCCATTGTTATCAGTCCGTCACACAGAAGAGGGCGATGCCGAAATTTTCGCCGGTCGGAACATCTAGGATACGAGGCCGGTCGCGACAATCAAGCACACGCCGATTCGAACATCCGACGAAATTCGATTTGCCCGGCCAATGTTTCGCCACGCAGGTCGCGCCGGTCGCCGCGACCTCCCTGACCGGGGATTTCCGGCAGAATCCATGTCTGATCGTCCAGAATGTGACGAACAGACCCTCCGGCACCGTTGTTGGCCGTTTTCGCCTGGAAACAGGGCTACCGGACCGCCGCCGGCGTTTCGATCACATAGGCGTGCCCGCTCGACCCGCCGACCGCGATCCGGGCCCCATCGGTGCTGTAAGTTGCCGCATTAATGACGTCGGAGAGCCGATGCTGCAAAGCGAGCGACCCGTCCGGGTTCCAGAAGAACATCCGGCCACTGTAACCGCAGGAAAGCAGCCGCGTCCCCGCCGGGTTGTAGGCGACCCGGTGGATATAGTCGGGATGCCCCTCGAGCGTCTTGTGGAGGGTCCCGTTCAGGATGTCGAAAACCCGGATCTTCTTGTCCGCACCCGCGGCGGCAACGGTCCGGCCGTCGGGATGAAAGGCGACCGAGTACGCCGTCTGGTCTCCCGAAGGGAGCTGCGTCAGCTGGTTTCCGGCGACAAGGTTCCACAGGCGGATCGACTTGTCCCCGCTCGTTGATACGACAAGGGCCGAGTCGGGACTTCGAGCGAGACCGTAGACCGGCCCCTGGTGCCCCCCGAACTGCTGCTTCTGGCCCCCACCGCTGACGTCCCAGCTCCGCAGCGTCTGGTCGGCACTCGACGAGACGATCGTCTTGCCGTCTCCCGTGAACACAAGGCCGTACACCGCCCCTCCGTGCCCCTGAAAGATCCGCACCTCCTTCGGAGCGGTCGAAGCCCACTCGCTCACCTTGCCGGCATCATCCGTCGTCCACAGTCGCCGATGGTCGGATGAGAACGCGAGATCGGTGGCGACAGCCGGCATCGGTGTTTCCTGCAGTGTCGCCCAGTCCTGGGTGCTGAAGACAAGAAGCCGCCGGTCCTCCGTTGTGCAGGCCAGCTTCTGGTTGTCCTGGCTGAAGGCGAGAGCCGTGACCGCGGTCCGGGTTGGAATCTTCCGGATTGTGCTGCCGTCACCGAAGTTCAGGATCAGGACCTGGTCGGCAAGTCCGATCGCGAGCTGCTGGCTGTCGAACCGCACGGCCAGGGACCGCGCTTCGCCCGCCCATCCATCGAACGTCCGCCCGGGATTGAGGTTGGCGTCCCACTGCCGCCCCTTGCCGTCGAGCCCGAGGGTGACCACTGCCCCGCCGCCGTTCGTCTGAAACAGATCGACGATGGCGGCCGCGTGGGCGTCGACGACGCGAGTCGCTGCGAGGTTCCAGAGCCGGACACTCTGGTCCGAACCGCCCGAAACGACCGTCCGGTTGTCCGAAGCGAATGCCACCCCCAGCGAGGGACCGGCGTGCCCTTCGAAGAACTGCAGCTCCCTGCCGCTGACAAGGTCCCACACGTGAACGAGCTGGTCATCTCCTGCCGTCGCCACCCGCTGATTGTCGTGGCTGGGACTGAGACCGCGGACAGGAGCGGAGTGGCTGAACGACTTCTTCAACGAGGCATCGCCGGCAACCCACTGCCGAACGGACCTGTCGAGGCCCCCGGCGAAGACATGCGAGTTGTCGCGGGAGAACGCGACGCACGTCACGCCTGCCGTCGCCCCTTCATAGGTCCGCAGCTTCTCTCCGTCGTTCGTCTTCCACGCGACGACCTTCCCGTCGGCGCCCCCCGTCAGCAGCTGGTCGCCAGGGTTGTTGAACGCGAGGCTCGTTGCCCCGCCGGGATGCGCTTCGATGATCCGCTGCAGCGCCAGCGGATGCAGCGTCGGAGCCGGGGTGACCGTCCCGACCAGGAGAGCCGGCTTCTGCGCGTCTCCGGCGAAAGCGAGGCCCACGACCGCCGCGGGGGCCGGGAACTGTTCGAGGAGCCGGCAGTCGCCGGAGGTCGCGTAGACCCGCACCTGGCTCATCCCGTCGCCGATCGCGAGCCGCGAGCCGTCGGGATTAAGGGCAAGGGTCGTCAGGGGAGCCCTGGTCTCGATCGTCCGGATCGGCTGAAGGTCGGGAATCGACCAGAACTGAACATGTCCCTCCGTGTCGACCGCGATCAGTTGCCGTCCATCGGGAGCGACGGCGAACCGGGCGACGGGACCGGCGGTCGCGTGCGCGGCAGCGGGCTGGCCGTCCGGTTGCCAGACGCGGAGCTGCCGCTCTCCCTGTATCGACGCGATGATCCGGAACGAGCCCGGCAGGACGGCCAGGTCCTGGATCGCGCCCGCACCCGCAGCGGGAATCGCCAGAGGGGGCCCCCCGACGGCCGATAGGATCCGCTGGGCCGAAACCGTCTGGAGACGGGCCTGCTTGTCATCGCCGCCGGTGACGAGGGTCCGCCCCTCGTTCGAGAATGCCAGGCATTTCACGCTCGCGGCCTGGTCGGAGAATCGCTCGAGCTCGAGTCCCGAGACCGCGTCGCGGACGATGACGAGGCGGTCGTCTCCTCCGGAAATGAGTCGCTTTCCATCCCGCGACAGCTTCATCGCCCGCACCGACGCGGCCTGCTCGAAGACCCGCTCGGGCGCCGCGGGACCACCGGCCTTCCACGCGTAGATCTTCTTGTCGATCGACGAAGCGAACACCTCTCCTTCCGGGGAAGCCGCCACGCCGGTGACCTGGTCCGCCGGCCCGGTGAGAAGAGCGGACTGCTGCCCACTCGCGAGGGTCCAGATGCGAACGGACTTGTCGACTCCGCCGGTCAGCAGCGACTCGCCATTTACCGTGAACGCGAGGGCATTCACGCCCCCTTCGTGTCCCGCAAGCGTCTGCAGGACCGTCGCCGATGCGACCTTGACCGCCCCATCAGGGATCGGCATGACGAGGCTGCGACTGTCCGCCAGGAAGCCGACTCCGCGGGGGACGACGTTGCCGACTCGAGTCCGGTCGAGGGAGGTCCCGTTTGCCAGCCAGGTGCGGGTCTGCGATCCGTCGCAGGCCGAGATCCGGCTTCCGTCGGGACTGAACGCGACGCTCGCCACGTTCCCCTCGAGTGCTTCAAGGCTCTTGACCGCCGCGCCGCCGGCTGTTGTCCAGAGCTTCACGAACTTGTCCGCCCCGCCGCTCGCGAGGGTCGCTCCGTCCGGAGAGAAGGCGAGATCGGCGACCGGCGCGCCATGGCTGATCGTCGCCGCAGTCTCGCCCGTTGCGATCTTCCATGTCCGGACAGTCCCGTCGGCCGATCCACTCGCGAGTGTATCGCCGTGAACTTTCAGCACCGCGATCGCCCCGCCATGACCGGACAGCTGCTTCGCATCCTTGCCTTCCGCGACGGTCCACTGATGAATCTGGTTCTCACCCCCGACGCTCGACCAGGCGAGCGCCCCGTCATCGCTGATTGCGACGGCGACGGGGGCGGCCTGGTGTCCCTTGAGAACGGCGACTTCCGGGAAGTTCGCGGCGGCCAGGTTCCAGACTCGAAGCGTGTTGTCGGCTGATCCGCTGATGAGCCGCGTGTGATCCCTGTTGAGGCCAACAGCGGTAATGGCCGATTCATGACCGAGGAGCGTTCCAAGCAGATTGCCGTTCGCCGGATCCCGAAGAAGGATGGCAGGCTTTCCATCCTTCGTCCCCCCCATCGCGAGGAGCTTGCCGTCACGACTGATCGCGGCCGCCTGACACGGAGACTTCTCGACGGCCAGATCGTTCGCCCGTGGGGGAGCGGCGACGATCCGCACGATTCCGTCGGCGCAGGCGACTGCGATCGACAGCCCGTTCGGATGGAACTCGACCGCCGTCGCCGGTCCTCCGTGCCCGAGCAGCGTCCCCTTGTCCGCCCCGTCGCCCAGGTTCCAGAACCGGATTCCCCCGGTCTCGCTGACGCCGGCGACCGTGTTGCCGTCAGGACTGAGCGCGATGCCGTTGATCGGCCCCTGGAGCCCGTCGAGGTTCCGGATGTGGTTTCCGGTCGCGGTATCCCAGACCCGCACCGGATTGTCGTGCGAACTGGAGAGTGCGAACCGGCCGTCGGCCGTCACCGCGACGGCCCGAACGGCTTCGGGATGCCCGCCGAGAGGCCGTGGCTGGCTCAGCGGCAGGAGCCATTGCTTGATGACCCCATCGCCGGCGGTGTAGAGCAGTTGCTGCGTCGGATGAAAGTCGATGGCGGTGACCGGCCCGGCGTGCGCGCCGATGATTCCCTGCAGGGATCCGTCGCTCGACTGAACATGGATTTTTCCGGCGGCGTCCCCCGTTGCGACGAGACCGCCGTCCCCCCGGTACGCGGCGGCAAGGACCTCGGCCTGATGACCCGCGTATTGCCGCGCCGCCTGTCCGTTGGGATTCCAGAAGTGGACGGTCTTGTCCGCGGCGACGGTGACGATCTGCCGTCCGTCGGGCGAACCGGCGACCGCGCGAACCGGCCC
>JAEYWB010000483.1 GCA_023429275.1 Planctomycetota bacterium | reverse complement strand
GTATACAGGGAGTCTGCGGCCAATCCACCGGGCGACCAGAGCCTCGAATTCCCTGGATTTCCTTTCGCTTCGCTCCACTCGCCGGCGAAGACGTCTCCTGGAACGAAAAAGGGGTGACCGGACTCGGTCACCCCCCTCGCGATCTCTCCCAACCGAAGAAGTCGGCTCAAGGCATTGCGGCCTTGACGGGTTCCGCCGTCTTCAGCGTCTGCAGGTAGTCGACCATGTCGACCAGTTCCTGCACCGTAACCAGCTTCTGCAGGTCGGCCGGCATAAGCGAGACCTGTTGCTTCTTCTTCTCCTCGACATCGGACTTCTTGAGAGTCCGGGTGAGTCCGTTCGAATCCTTGAGCGTCAGCTCGTCGGCGGTGTCGCTGACGATCAGGCCCGTCAGGACTTCACCGTTGGTCGTGATGACCGTGTAAGACTCGAAGTTGTGGCTGATCCCGGCGCTCGGATAGAGGATCGACTCGAACATCGCCTGCCGGCTCAGCTTCTTGCCGATCTCGGAGAGGTTCGGACCGATCTCCCGGCCGATGCCGTTGACGACGTGACACTTGTTACAGGTGCCGGTCGTGTTGAACACCACCCGTCCTTCGGCGACGTTCCCCTTCCGCTGGACGAGCTGGTCGAGCGGGGGGACCGGCTCGTTGTTCTTGCTCGGCGGAGCGGGGAACACCTTTGCGGCCTGTTGCTTGATGTCGTTCCACTGGACGCTGGCGAGCGTGCTCGCGAAGGCGTCCTTGAGGGCGGGATCAAACTTCCGCTCCTGGGCGAGCTTGTTGAGCTCCTCGGCTCCCTGGCGAATGTTGCCCAGGCCCCGGATCGCCGCGCGGCGGACATCCAGTCCGGCCGCTTCGTCGTTCATCAGTTGCGTCAGAAGTCCGCGAGCCCGGCCGTCGGCGGCGAGGCCGATCGCCGTCACCGTCGCGGTGGCGAGCTTTGAGTCTTCGCCACGAGCCGCCTCAGCGAGCCGCTTCTGCTGGCCGCGGCTCAGCAGCGCGCGAACGGCTTCGACTCCCACCTGTTCCTCCGGATGCTCCTGGGCGAGCCGGAGCAGATCCCCGAAGCGGTCCTGGATGTCGAACTTGTCGACGAGCTTCACGTACTCGGCGGTGTTCTTCTTCGACTCCAGGACCTTCGCGAGCGCGGCCTTGTACTCAGGCTTGGAGTCCAGGTCGAAGCCCTGAACGCGGTTGACCGCTTCCGCCATGACGAGCGTCTTCTTGGCGTCGTCCCCCGGGACATCCGCGAAGGCGAGGTCGACGACCGTCTCGTCCTTCGTACCGGCAGGCAGGAAGTCGAACGCCCGGAAGTACCGGGGGAGATCGGCGGCGCTGGTCGAAGGATCGGCGATGATCTTCGCAAGGAGGCCGGCGGTCTTGGATCCCCGCGAACGCCAGATGATGTCGCGACCGGCGGGTGTATTCCAATTGCCGCCGACATGGGCGAGCCAGGCATCGAGGATGGCGTCCCAGCGACCGTCGGCGGCGAGGCCGAGGGCCTCGAGGTACCAGCGATCCTGCCCGTCGTACTGGGAGGCCAGAGCGCACCACGCTCCGGCGAGTTCGGGATGGTCCTCGATCTTAAGCTCGCGGAGGCCGACGAGGATCTCCCGCCGGACAGCCGGTGACGGGTCCTTGATGTTGACGGCCTCATGGATGTCGGCGAGCTCGACCTTGCCGACAAGCTGCCGGGCGAGACGAATCCCGACGATCCGGATGTCGGAGTCGGCGTCAGCGAGCGCGGCCTTCACGGCGGCGATCGCCTTGCCACTGTCCGTCTGCTTCCCGAGCAGCCAGAGCGCCCGGGCCCGCAGCCGCGGATCGCTGTCATTGGCGAGACGCTGAAGTGCGGCCTCCGCCTGCGGCCCCATCTTGTGGAGGGCCTGCCAGGCGAGGTACCGGGCTTCCATGTTCGGGCTCTTGAGCGCCTCGACGGCTCCTTCGGCGGTCGAGAAGTCGTACTTGGGATTCTTGTACGGCGTCTTCGGAGGAGCGACCCGGAAGATCCGCCCCTTGTCGGCGTCCCCCATCCGGTGGCCGCCGACACCCGGGTCGTACCAGTCCGAGACGATCAGCGAACCATCGGGAGCGACGCAGACGTCGGACGGACGGAACCAGTTGTCCCGCGCCCCGAAGAGGATGTTGACCATTTCGGCCGTGTAGCCCGCACCCGCCGGCCTGGCCGGATAGGCCCGGACCACGTTCGGACCGGCGTCGCAGTGGATGATCTGGTTCTGGAAGAGCTTCGGCAGAAGCTTCCCCTCGTAAATGCAGATGCCGGTCGGAGCCCCGCCCCCCGTCTGGATGAGGTTCGGCATGACCCCCGGATCGTTCAGGTGCCAGTGCCGCAGCGGAATCTCCTGCTCGATGTTCGTCCGCGGCGACTGCCAGCCGGCGCCGGTGATCTCGTCCTTGTATCCGTAGTTGCCGTACTCCATCACGAAGTTGATCCGGACGCCGCGGTTCCCGTCGTCGTCGTTGTCCGACTGCCAGAGCGAGCCGAAGGAGTCGACGGTCACTTCCCAGTTGTTCCGGAAGTTCCAGCCGAGGGTTTCGAAGTTCGAACCGTCGAGATCGCACCGGAAGACCATCCCTTCCTGGTACGGCTTGCGGGAGTCGTTCACCTCGTTCCCGGCCTTGTCGATGATCGGGTTGCCGTTCTTGTCCTTGATCCGCTGACCGGCGTTGCCGAAGTTGAAGTACAGCTTTCCGTCGGGCCCGAAGACGAAGGCGTGAATCCCGTGGTCGTGCTGCGCCCCGGAGATTCCGGAGAACATCAGTTCCTTGCGATCCGCCTTGAGGTCGCCGTCGTCGTCGTAGAAATTCCAGACCTTGTCCCCGACCGAGATGATCACCCGATTCCCGAGGACGCAGATTCCGTGGGCGGTGTCGACCTCGCGCCCCTGGTAGAAGACGGTCGTCTTGTCGCTCACCCCGTCCTGGTTGGTGTCTTCGAGTATGAGGATCCGGTCCCCTTCAGGCCGCTCGCCGTTGCGTTGCCGGTAGTTGACGACTTCGCAGACCCAGACGCGGCCGAGGTGATCGACATCGATGTCGCTCGGGCTGAGC
>JAEYWB010000220.1 GCA_023429275.1 Planctomycetota bacterium | reverse complement strand
ACTGGCTCTGCTTGAGAATGTGAGCGGCAAAGCGGTTCGAATAGGTCTCCGTGGCCCGCTCGGCGTCGGTCAACAGGTACACCTCGCGGTAGGCCTGCTTGAACGGTTGCCGGATGTCGTTTGCAGCCAGCCATTCCCGCCAGGCCAGGATCTCGTCGACTGGCGAGCCGAGCGGATGCCAGACCGAGACCCGCGCCGCGTCGTCGACTGCGATCGGCGTTCCGTCGCGGCCGACGAGCAACCCGCGGGCGAACCCGCCGACCGACATTTCACCCGACTTCTCGAATTTCCAAAGGACTCTCCGGCCGACCGTCCCGACGACGGGGTGGTCGACATAGCGTTCCCGCCACTCGGCCACGCTCCACGTCCGTTGCTCGATCGGAGCCGACTCGAGGCGTTCCCGCGCGGTCGCCAGGGTCGAAGCCACTTCCTTCACTGAGGCCTTGAGGCTTTGAAGCTCCGCCTCGTGATCGCGTCGAATCTTTGCCGGGATACTCTTCTGCAGCTCTCCCGTCGGCTTGAACCACCGGAGTTCGACCTCTCCCTCTTCCGTAATGACAAGCTCCGCTCTCCATCCGGAGAAATGATCGACCCGTCGGCCGGGCTCCGTGAAGCCGGAAGTCGGGAGCGGCAGATCCTCGAGGCTTTCTGTCGGCACGCCTGACCGGCCGGCCACAATGAGCCGCGCCTGCTCGACCAGTCGGACCTGGATCTCCGCCTTCAGCTGCTGCACGAGCAGCGAGAGTTCCGCCAGGGTGTTGGGAGCGGGCATCGTCCCCAGGATCCGGACGACCGTCCGTCCCAGTGGGGAGTTCTTGGCGAAGAGGGAGACCGAGGCGATCCGCAGGGCGCGGGCAAGTTCCGGATCGGCCGATCGCTCGCAGGTCCACAGGAGTCCTCGGAGAACTTCCCGGTTCAGTGAGAACTGCGAAAGTCCCCCTGGGCGGGAGTCCGGAACCTTTTGAACCCAGCGGAACCGGGCCGCCTCAAAAGCCTCCCGTCCGACAGCGTCGATTGCCGTTTTCATGGCCTCGACCCACGACGAGGCCGCAGTCCGCGCGAAGAATCGCCGGGCGTGTTCGGCATCGTAAGCCTTCTTGTCGAGGATGTTTGCCTCCATCTCCAGATGAGAGACATCCCACTCCGACGCAGGTGGCTCCGGGACGACGCGCGCCGCCTCGCGGAGAAGCTGCTCCCACGAGGTTCGCTTCTCTTCGCGATGGGAGGCGATCTCCAGTCGGGCGCGGTCCGCCCAGCCGTCGTCCACTTTCAGCCGGGTTGTGACCGACTCGTCGCCGAGCCGCTCAATCCTCACGATCAGGGTCTCGAGCGATTTCGTCTTCTTTGTCGCGGACCGTTCCAGGTTGTCTCGCAGCTGGTTGAGCAGCGGCCGCCAGCCTTTCGGAAGAGAGTTGGCGGTCAACCATCGTTCGAGCTGTCCGATCACCTCGTCCACGGGCATCGACCTCTGATCGACGGTGGCGGTCCGCGCGACGAGTTCGAGCAGCTGCCGCAGGTCGTCCTCCCGGAGGGGGATATCACCGTGCAGGCTGAGCTTCAGCACTCCGCACAACGCCTGGAAATCCTCAGGATAGGAATCGTGGCAGAGCGGGAGCCCTGCGAGTGCTACGAGGACAAACTCGTGTGCGACATTATTGAGGACGATGTATCGGAGGTCCGTCTCACGCAGTCCCTGAACGGTTCCATCGTTCGCCTTCGAGAAGGCGGTCTCGAGAGAGGCGAGTCTCTCGCGGTAGCGATCGCGAAAGTCGGCCGGCAGTCCTGACGCCCAGGTGGAGATGTGGTGTTTCATAGGATCGGTTCCCGGCCACCAGATTGCTCGCAGGCAGGCTGGCCGGAATGACGACTGATGTCGGACGGACCGAAGAACAAGGCGGGCCACTCGCGCCCCTGAGACCTCGAGGCCGATGTCGGTAAGTTTTCCCCGACGAAGGAGGGAATGCCAGCCTGGAAGTCGTCGCTCTCGCGCCGAGTGAGAGGCCCTGTCACTCCGAAGTGAAACGGGCCGTCATAGCGTCGCAGCGATAGATCAATGGCAGATCGCTTGATGGAGGGGCAGGGGGCCGCAACGGGCTTCGGACGTTCTCGTTGGAGGAATCCGCCCGGTGTCGTCGTCGGCCCTCGACAGACCGCTCCCCGCGCGTGTTGACGGCGCGGTCTTTCCCTACAATCCCTCTCGCCTCGCGGGTTCTTGAAACGTGGAGTTGCGGAATGCGGTTTCGTCCCCTTCTGATCGCCCTGGTGGCCCTCGCCAGCGCGAGTTTTGCGGTTCTCGCTCCTCAAGCCCCTCCGAAGGCTCCGGCCGGGACCGACATCTCGTCCGGGACTTCAACCGCTCCGTCCGAAACTGCGTCGGTCTCCGTCGAGCGGCCGAAGCCTCCTGCCGGCCCCGTCAAGGGACCGATTGAACCCGATCAATCGCTCGAGTACCTGGAAGTCGACCCGGGCCTGGCGGTCGAGCTCGTCGCCGCCGAGCCGGACGTCATCGATCCGGTCGCCGCCGCCTTCGATGAACAGGGAAGGCTGGGGGTCGGCGAAATGACCGACTATCCCAACGGACCGAACGACGGAGAACCGCCCCGCTCGCGGATCCGCGTCCTCTCGCCGAGCAAGGAGAATCCCGGCCGGTTCGGTGAGCCGAAGACGTTCGTGGACAACCTTCTCTTCGCCAACGGACTCCTCCACTGGCAAGGGGGAGTCATCGTCACCGCCGACGCCTCCGTCCAGTACTTCAAGGACGAGGATGGCGACGGCCGGGCCGACCGGCACGAGGTCTGGTTCTCAGGCTTTGTGAAGGGGAACCCGCAGCTCCGCTGCAACCATCCGACACTCGGTCTCGACGGGCGGATCTATGTCGCCAATGGACTTCGCGGCGGATCGATCGTCCCCAACAAGGAGAAGTGGGGGAAAGAGCTTCCTCCCGTCTCGATCAGCGGGATGGATTTCTGCTTCGACCCGTTCACGGGGAAGTGTGAAGCGATCTCGGGGCTCGGGCAGTTCGGCCTCTGCTTCGACGACTTCGGCAACCGCTTCGTCTGCAGCAACCGCAATCCCTGCCGCCACATCGTCCTCGAGGACCGGGATATCAAGCGGAACCCGACGCTTGTCGTGACGTCGGTCATGGAAGAGGTCTCCGCCCCCGCCGAGAAGTCGCACATCTACGCGATCAGCCGCCCCTGGACGACATCGACGCAACATGCCGGCCAGTTCACCGCCGCCTGCGGCCTGTCGATCTTCCGTGGGATCGGTCTGCCGGGCTCTTACTATGGGAATGTCTTTGTCTGCGAGCCGACCGCGAACGTCGTTCACCGGGACGCGCTGATTCCCAGCGGCGCGACGTTCCGCAGCGCCGAACAGCCCGAGCAGCGCGAGTTCCTCGCCTCGCGCGACGAATGGTTCCGCCCGGTCTACACCTTCTCGGGACCCGACGGAGCTCTCTACATCTGCGACATGTACCGCGCCGTGATCGAGCACCCGGAGTACATGCCCGAAGAGCTCAAGACCCGGCCCGACCTGACTCTCGGCAGCGACCGCGGCCGGATCTACCGCGTCCGCGGCTCCGGGACGAAGCCGGCGGTTGATCGAAGTGGTCCCCCGTCTGACCTCGGCGACAAGAGCCTGCTCTCGATGCTCAGGAGCGACAACGCGTGGCAGCGGGAAACCGCGGCCCGGTTGCTGATCGAGCGGGGGAAAGAGGCTCTTCCCGCCGAGATCCGCTCGCTCTTCGGTCCCGGCGTCTCGACGAGCGCTGCCGGCAAGGTCCTGGCCTATGCGGTGCTCGAAGGGACCGGCTCTCTTGCCCCCGCCGACATTCACGCCGCCCTCTCCGATGCTTCGCCGCACGTTCAGGCGGCAGGGGCAAAGCTCGCGGCTCGACACCTCACCGCCGACCCGGCCGCCCGCGAAGCGCTCCTGGCGATTTCGCCCGGCACCAGCGATGGCGCCCTCCGCCTGCAGGTGGCCCTGGCTCTCGGAGCGTTTCCGGTCGATCCGAAGAGCGTCGAATGGCTCGCAGCCGCTCTGATCGCCGCCCCCGACGACCACTGGCTTACAACGGCCGTCTCGACGGCCGTCCCCAAAGACGGCGCCCGGCTGGCACGCCTGTACTGGAGCAAGCTGACGCAGACTCGATCCGCATCCAGCGAAGAGCTGACGGCGGCACAGCGACAGCAGATCCGCTCCCTGTTCTCCCTGGCGGCCTCGCAGCCTGATCGGGACGGACTGAAGGAGCTCCTCAAGGAGATGGCCGCCGGCGCCTCGGCCGATCGCGACAATGAGGGTGGCTCGATCGGACTCGAAGGGATCGCCCGGGGACTCAAGACTCGTGGAGAACGGATCTCCCCCCTGATCGCGGATCTGCCCCAAGCCGAAGCGGCCTATGTGCGCGGGTTGTTCGAAAAGGCGGGCACCATCGCCGGGGCCGACACCGCTTCGCTGCCGAAGCGCCTTGATGCCTTGCGGCTGCTTGCCCTCGCTCCGCCGGAGATGATCGCGGGCGCGGTCACTCCGCTCCTCGGATCGCCGACGCACGAACTGGCCGCGGCCGCCGTCGACGCG
>JAEYWB010000467.1 GCA_023429275.1 Planctomycetota bacterium | reverse complement strand
GTGCTCAGCCACGGACGTGCTCACAGTCGCTTTACAGCCATGCGGGAAGAGCGGTGGGCGTGGAACTCAAGCCGGGGGCAGCACCGGTCGCCCTGCCAGGGCTTTGTCACACCCGGGATCTCGAGTTGAGTCCATTAGCCGGCGGGCGCTAGCCCCCGTTGCGAACCGGACGCTATCGCGTTCCGGCTGATCGAACGAACCCCAAGTCCTGGCTGTGCCAAACCTAGTTGATTCCGTGGCGTTTCAGCTTGAAGAAGAACGTGCTTCTCGGCATCCCCAGGAGCCGGGCCGCTTCGGCCTTGTTCCCCTGGCAGCGTTCCAGGGCGATGGTCAGAAGTTCCCGTTCGTCGTCCGAGCCGACGACGAGGGTCCGCGTCGGTCCGAGGTTGACCGGCGGCCGGGGCATCGGCGAGGTGAGGAGTTTCGGCTCGACGACCCGGGCGGGATGTCGCGACGGTCGACGGAACTCGACCGGCAGGTCCTTGAGCGTGATGATGTCGTTCTCGGCGAGGACCACGGACCGGTTGATGGCGTTCTGCAGCTCGCGGATGTTTCCCGGCCAGGCGTAGTTCATGAGCGCTTCGAGCGCGGCGTCATCGATCCGCGTGATGCGCCGCCCCTCGCGCTCGGCTGCCGACTTGAGGAAGTGAGCCGCCAGCTCCAGGACGTCTTCGCGGCGCTCGCGGAGCGGCGGGAGCGTCACCGTGATGACGTTGAGCCGGTAGTAGAGGTCTTCGCGGAACTTCCCTTCCTGGATCAGCCGCTCGAGATTCTGATGCGTCGCGGCGATGATCCGGACATCGACGGCGACCGGCGTCGTGCTGCCGACCGGCTCGAATGTCCGCTCCTGCAGGACCCGGAGGAGCTTGATCTGGACGTCGAGCGAGATGTCGCCGATTTCGTCGAGGAACAGCGTTCCCCCATGGGCGTGCGCAAACCGGCCGACCTTGTCCTCGCGGGCGTCGGTGAACGCCCCTTTCACGTGGCCGAACAGCTCGCTTTCCAGCAGCGTCGACGAGAGGGCCGCACAGTGAACGCTGATCAGCGGGCCGCCGCGCCTGGGGCTGTTTTCATGGAGCGTCCGGGCGAGCAGTTCCTTGCCGGTGCCGCTTTCCCCTCGGACCAGGACGGAGGCATCGCTGTTCGACACCTTCCGGACCGTCTCGAGAACCTCGGAGATGGCGGGACCGTGGCCGACGATCAAGGATCGTTCGAGGCCGGTTGCCGGTTCCGTTCCCCCGCGGCTCGTCGGCGAGAGGCTGTCGAGGATGTTCTGGAGCATCGCGATCTGACGCTCCTGCTCAACAATCTTCACGGTCTTCGACTGGAGGTCGTCGTTGAGGCGGGTCAGGTCCTCGTGGACGCGGGCGCAGTGGAAGGCGACGCCCGTGATTCGTCCCAGGGCTGTCAGGAAGGTCGCGTCTTCCGCCGTGTAGGCCGCGGCATTCGGCTTCGGCCCGAGGGCCATGAAGCCGGCGACTTCGCCATCCGCCTCGAGGCCGGTGACGAGCTCCATGCCGAGCCGGCGGATGAGGGACTGTTCCGGCGAGGTGCCGCTCGGGACTCGCTGGAATGAAGCCCCATGACGCAGCGCGGTCAGGACCTCGTCAGCGACCGTGATGTGGACAGGAAGGTCCTTCCGTCCCACGGCCGCGGCGAGCGAGAAGCGGGAGCGGGGGGCATCCCAGAGATAGAGAGCGGCGAGCTCCACCCGCAGGACTTCGCAGCAGCTGTTGAGGAGGTTGCTCGCAACGGCGTCCCGCTCGAGGAGGTTGGCGACCGCCCGGTTCATCCGCTGCAGGGCCCGGTCGAGCTGGTACTTCTCGCCGAAGAACTGCCGGTCGATCGACCGCTGGGCGCGGTCTCGCAGCCAGGTGAGGGCCACGACCGAGAGGGTCAGGAGCCCGAAGAGAGGAAACGTCCGGTTCCGGATGCCGAGGTCGTTCCGGATCGCCGCGAGGGCTCCGACGGCGATGGCGAGGCTGAAGGCGACGGCGAGGCCGCTGCTGCTGACGTAGAACCACATCCCGCGGGAGAGGACCTGGTCGATCAGGAGCAGCTTGTGACGCGCGATCCCGATCGTGTACGCCACCATGAACGAGACACCGGCGAGGAACATCGGGACTTGCGCGGCCCCGAGGGCGAAATCGGTGCGGCGGAAGAGCGCCAGGAAGAGCGAATAGGCGATCGGCAGGGCGGCGAACATTCCGGCCCAGAGGATCCACTTGACCTGGTTGCGTTCGACCGAGTTCTGAGCATGCAGGATGCTGTGGATCGCGGAGATCAGCCCGCCGACGAAGTAGATCCCTGCGACGACGAGGTACGCCTGGATCACGAATCGCAGAAGGATGACGAAGATCGTGACGACGCGCCCCTGCAGGACCTCCGCCCCGTGCGCGAGCGGACCGGCGCCGACCGGGGAGGACAGGAACCATCCCGCAGTGATCAGCGTCGTGAGACAGGCCGCAACGAGAACCGGGATCCCGTAGGTGAGCGTCAGGGTCAGCCGCGGAGACTGCCGGACAAACTCCTTCGGCGTCGGGAAGACGACGAAGAAGTGAAACAGGATCGCCGGGAAGAGGACGGCGGCGATCGTGAACGGGATGATCAGAAGCGGGGTGCCGCTGATGACCCACCAGTGGTTCCCGCCGACGAAGGCGACGAGGCTGACGAACGTCGTCGCGAAAAAGACCTTGAGTGGCTCGTCGAACGGACGACGCCAGCAGGCCAGGCCGCTGATGAGGACGATCGGCGTCTCGATCATCAGCCAGAAGAGGGTGATCAGCACCGCGGCGGTCGGTGGCGGAGTCAGCTCCAGATAAGTGCGGAGGATGACGTCATTCGGCGTCCGGATGCGGCAGAGCACGAACCGGCGGCCATCTTCCGACTCGACGAGCTTTGCGGGATCGGGCTCCGTCAGCAGCCGCGAATCGAACCCCTCCGTCTTGAGGCGTCCTCCGATCCGCGGGACCGCCGAGCGAAGGCCGTTGAGCTCGGTGACATAGTCATAGAAGGTCCGGATCGGACTCCCGTTCATCTCGACGAGGTAGTCGCCCGGATGGATCGCGTCGCCATGAGCGCGGACCTCGTTGGAGACCGCGCGAATCTCGACGCCGGAGGCGAGCGCATCGTCAGATCGGAGCAGGCAGCGCAGTCCGACATCGGGACTGGTGGCGACGTACCAGACGCAGACGACACAGAACAGAAAGCTGAAGATCGCGAGACCTGTCAGGATCCGTTGTGAGCGAGTGTGGAGCGCCACAGGAGGTTCTCGTCTGTTCAGTGGTTTCGGCGCTGGAAGGCGCCGAAATTGCCGAACTTAGACTACTGACGCCAGCGCTGCATTGTCAAATCCCGCAGCGCTCACTCACAAAACGTTGAGGAATCGCGATTTCTGCGCTGCAGTGCTGTTTGGCACGGCAGATGCAAAATGATTCCTCTGTCTGACCCAGCCCGACCCTTGGAGAAATGCTGACGTCAAGTCCGCTACTGACTGCAGCCTGACCCAATCTGCCGTCCTCTCAAGTTTCGAACCTTCGACTCGCAGTTCTCCAAGGGTCTCTCTTTTCTGGCTGGAGCCCTCAGACCGCGCGGCGCCCTCACTGGCGATCCCTTCTCAGCAGAACATCCATCAAGCTGCGCTGCCGTTGCAGCCGGCTGAACAGGTGGGCGTAGCGGCGGGTTGGCGGTTCAACCGCCTCCTCCGCATCGATGCTCGCTGATTCGATCTGCGATTCCGGCACGGAGGCCGGAATCACTTCGTCTTCCGCAAATGAGGCGAGCACCGGCGTGAACGGCACCGTCCCCAAGGAGCTCTGAAGCGGCGAGGGAATCGGCGGAGCCGTTTCGAGGACCGGTTCGTCTTCCGGCTCGACGACGTCGTAGACCCCCGGGCTCGCGGGGAATGACGCGGAGGTGGCGGGGGAGATCGCCGAGGCGACTTCGGACTGCATCGCCATCAGCAGGTCGCGGAGCTCTTCCTCGATCGACCGCTCCGTTACCAGTTCGGGAGCGGCGCCGGTCATCGCCGGGGCGGACTCGAAACCCGGAAGAGGGAGGTCGTCCAGCGACTCCCCCCCTGCCTCATTGCGGCGGTCGAGCCGGGCATAGCGGTCCTCGACCACGACTTCCTCGTATCCAGGACTGTCTGTGAACGGGCTGGTCATCAACTCCCTACTCCCTTCCCGGGCATGAACCGGAAAACCGGTCTCGAACACGGCCGCCTCAGACCGCTCCGAACTCTCCTGGGCTGCATCCGACACGACTCGGGAAACAGCCGGCTCTGCCTCAAATGAAAATCTCTGCGGGTC
>JAEYWB010000093.1 GCA_023429275.1 Planctomycetota bacterium | reverse complement strand
CCCCATGGACTCTCCCTCAGGGAAGCTTGACTCGGCAGACGCGATGTCGGCTTTTCCCTCGCTTACCTCGCGGATCGAGACGACAAACTCAGTGCGGCTGGCCGAAGACGTAGTACACGAGGCAGAGCAGGCCGAGTACGACGGAGCCGACATTCAACTCGCGGCCCCGGCCGCAGAGGAGCTTGAGCACCGGGTAGAGGATCAGCCCCGCGGTCAGCCCATTTCCAATGTTGTAGGTGAAGACAATCATCGCCAGCGTCGCGAACGCGGGAGCGGCCTCGGTCAGGTCCTCGAAGTCGATGTGCTTGACCGCGGACATCATCATGATGCCGACGACGATCAGGGCCGGCCCGTACGCGTAGCTGAGATGCTGCAGCGGCTGCACGAGCGGGATGAAGAACAGCGAAACGGCAAACAGGACCGCCGTGGTGACTGACGCGAGCCCCGTCCGGGCTCCCTCCCGCACGCCGGCCGCGGATTCGATGTACGCCCCGCTCGTCGAGGTCCCCACGAGAGCGCTGAAGAGGCAGGTCACGGAGTCGACCAGCATCGGCCGCTCCATCTGCGGCAGGTTCCCCTTCTCATCCAGCATTCCTCCCGCCGCGCCGACTCCAACCAGCGTCCCGAGCGTGTCGAGAAAGCTCATCAGGAAGAGCGTCAGCAGGATCGGCAGGAAGCTCCACTGGATCGCACCGCCGATATCGAGCTTCCCCGCGATCGGCCGGAGATCGTACTCGCCCGTGAACGGGAGGGCCGCGACCGCCTCAGGCAACCGGCCGACCCCGGCGAGAAACCCCGCTGCGGCCGTCAGGACAATCCCGAGCAGGATCGCTCCCCGAACCCGCCAGTAGAGCAGGGCGGTCGTGATGACGAACCCGCCCAGTGAGAGCAGGACCTTCGTATCGCGGAGATTGCCGAGTTTCACGGGGACCGCCGGCCGCGACAGGATCGATCCGGCGGGCAGTCCTTCCTGGATCGGCATTCCGTCGACAAAGCTCGTGACGATCCCCGTCTCATAGAGTCCGATGAATGCCAGGAAAAGCCCGATCCCGACAGCGAAACTGTGCTTGAGGCTGATCGAGATCGACCCCGCCAGCCAGGTCCGCAGACCCAGGAGCGTCATGGCCAGGAACAGCAGTCCGCTGACGAACACCGCCCCGAGGCGGAGTTCCCAGCCGATGCCGAGCGCCGCCAGGCCGAACGCGAGGAACGCGTTCTCGCCCATGTAAGGAGCGACTGCGATCGGGCGGTTGGCGTAGAGTCCCATCAGCAAGGTGCCGAAGATCGCCGTCAGGATCGTGGCGACGGTCGACGGTCCGATCGGCAGGCCGGCGAACTGCAGGATCGCCGGGTTGACGACGATGATGTACGCCATCGTCGCGAAGGTCGTGATTCCGCCGAGGACCTCCGTCCGGGCCGTCGTCCCCCGTTCGCGGAGACCGAAGAACCGGGAGAGCGGGCTCTCCGGGAGCGGTGTCGGTGGGCCGTCGACACGAGCATCAGAATGCGGAGCGGCGTGCGGAACGGAGGTCATCGGTCGTTGTCAATCGAAGGAGGAAAAACGCCACGTCTCTCTCAGCAGACGCGAAGGAAAGACCGCGAGGTCTCCGTCGGGCCATCACAACGATGGTCGACTCATGACGGCGAGCCGCGCGAAGAGCACTCCCGCCAGGCTCCCCGCGACGCCCGAGAACACCAGTTGCGGCACCTGAAATGAGTCGCGCGATCCCACCAGCATGGCGATCATTCCCCCAACGCCGCAGGCGATGGCCACCCGAAACACAATCGGCGAGTCCGGAGGGCATGTCCGATCGGCCCAGGCCCCGAGGGCCATCGCGGCCGCAGCCGTGACCGAATCATTCCAGCCCGGCCGGGGAGCGAACGGAAGTACTCCCGGAAGCCCCGTGAACATTTCGACCCTCCCCTCCAGTCGCACGCTCGCCTCACATTGGACCACGAGCCCGGATCATACGGGCTTCTTCTTCGGGCGCCTCACACGGTGCGTCTGGGATTTCCCCGCCAGTGTCTTCGGCGGGGCGATCACCTTGGGGGGCTCCACCTTCGCGACGGTCCGCAGGACCGCCATCGATCGCGGAAGGAGCTCGTACATCTCCAGCCCCTCGTACTTTGCGCCGGTCACGGCGGGGTTGGTGGTGTTGAGGATCAGCTCCCACACCTGCTCTTCCTTGTGCGTCGGAAGCCGGAAGTTGATGTGCTCGTGATGCGTGTTGAACAGCAGCAGCAGAGTATCGCCCGATAATTCGCGGCCCCGCTCATCGGCCCCGGGGAGCATGTCCCCCGCCCAGCGGACGCCGAAGCTCCGCATCCACCCGCTGGTCCATTCCTTCTCGGTCATTTCGGACCCGGTCGAGTCGAACCAGGTGACATCCTTGACGTTGTGGCCGTGGATCGGCCTCCCCTGGAAGAAATGCCGCTGCTGCAGGACGGGTTGCGCCTTCCAGATCGCCACGACCTGCCGGACGAACGCCTGCAGCTGCCGCTGCTCGGCCGTCCATTTCCAGTTCAGCCAGGAGACTTCGTTGTCCTGGCAGTAGGCATTGTTGTTTCCCTTCTGCGTATGACCGAACTCGTCCCCCGCAAGGAGCATCGGCACTCCCTGCGAGAGAAGCAGCGTCGCGAGGAAATTCCGCTGCTGCCGGGCCCGAAGGGCGTTGATCTTTGAGTCGCTCGTCGGGCCCTCGTGGCCGCAGTTCCAGCTCTCGTTGTCGTTGCAGCCGTCGCGGTTGTGCTCTCCGTTCGCCTCGTTGTGCTTCTCGTTGTAACTCACGAGATCGCGGAGCGTGAAGCCGTCGTGGCAGGTCACGAAGTTGATGCTCGCGTACGGCTTCCGGCCGTTGTGGGCATAGAGGTCGCTCGAGCCGGAGATGCGGGTCGCCATCTCGTTGACCGTGCCGCCGTCTCCCTTCCAGAACTTGCGGACGCAGTCGCGGTACTTGTCGTTCCACTCGGTCCAGCCGGGGGGAAAGTTGCCGCCCTGGTAGCCGCCGCGGCCGCCATGCCACGGCTCGGCAATCATCTTCACCTGCGAGACGACGGGATCCTGAATGATGACGTCGAAGAAGCTCTCGAGCTTCCCGGCGGCATAGAACTCGGCGGCGAGGGCACTCGCGAGGTCGAACCGGAACCCGTCGACGTGCATCTCCTGGATCCAGTACCGCAGCGAGTCCATGATGAGCTGCAGGACCCGCGGATGCGCGCCGTTGAGCGTGTTCCCGCAGCCGGTGTAGTCCATGTAGAACCGGGGGCTGCGGGCGACGGTCCGGTAGTAGGCCAGGTTGTCCATCCCGCGGAACGAGAGGGTCGGCCCGTTCTGGTTCCCTTCAGCGGTATGGTTGTAGACGACGTCGAGGATCACCTCGATTCCCGCCGAGTGCAGCGCCCGGACAACGCTCTTGAACTCGCGAACGACGTTCTCGGGGTGTTTCTCCGAGGAGTACCGCGGATCGGGGGCGAAGAACCCGAGTGTGTTGTACCCCCAGTAGTTCGACAGTCCCCGGTCGACCTGCGTCCGTTCACTGATGTGGTAGTGAATCGGCAGGAACTCGACCGCCGTCACGCCGAGATC
>JAEYWB010000075.1 GCA_023429275.1 Planctomycetota bacterium | reverse complement strand
GCTGATAAGACCCTCTCAGCCCGCGAGCAACGCGTCGCGTTCGGCTCCGGTGCGAAAGCCCGCGGGGGCCATGACGACGACGGACTGGCGCCGCAGTGCCGGAAAGCCGCTGTGAGAACCCGTTCCTCCTTGTGAGAACCCCTTCCTCCTTTGTTTCGGAGTCCTGAATGCAGAGAGTCCCGCTGGTCTCCCGGCCGATGGTCCTGAGTCGCCGTCGGGGGGCCAGCGGGCATTGCATTGGTGCATCCGCTCGCTGGTGGTGGAACGTCGCTGAGCGGTCAGCCGCCAGCAATCAGTCCTCAACATGACCACCACCGAGCGGATCCACCCATGTTGCTTCCGAGAGGTCGTCCCTTGACCGCGATTCGACCTGCCGCGGATGATCGGTCTTTCCGATCTCCGGGACCGCGTTCATGTCTCTTCTGCGTGCGATCCTGATCAGCCTCGTCCTCTTTGCGGCCACTTCCGCCGACGCAGCCGAGCCGGCTCCCAGGCCGAAGATCGGCGACCGGATTGCCGACCTCCGCTTCAAGGACATCCGCTACCTCCCCCGCTCTCTCCGGGATTTGGGGGAGCAGAAGGCATATGTTTTCGTCTTCACGAACACCTCCTGCCCGATCGTTCAGAAGTCCTGGCCGCGGCTCAAGCGGCTCTACGACGACTTCCGGGAGCGCGGCGTCGAGTTCGCCAGCATCAATGTCGGCCCGGACGACGAGATTGCCGAGATCGCCCGGCAGGGGGTCGACTTCGGGATCCCGTTTCCGATGGTGAAGGATTCCGGCGGCCGCTGCGCCGCGGCCCTCGGAGTCGAGCGGACTCCCGAAGTCGCGGTCCTCGATCACGAGTATCGCCTTCGATACCGGGGCCGGATCGACGACCAGTTGCGTCTCGGCGGTGAGCGCCCCGGTGCGACCCGCGAAGACCTGCGGCTGGCCCTGGAGGATCTCCTTGCGGGTCGCGCCGTCAGCGTCGTCGAGACTCCCGTCGACGGCTGCCTCATCACCGCTCCCGATGCGGCTCCTCCAGCCGGAGCGGTGACGTTTGCCGAGCATATTGCTCCGCTCTTTCAGAAGCATTGCCAGGAATGCCACCGGCCGTCGGGGGGCGGTCCGTTTCCCCTGCTGACTTACGACGATGTCCGCAGCCAGGCCGAGATGATCGCCGAGGTGGTCGCGGACCGCCGGATGCCCCCCTGG
Organism: Planctomycetota bacterium; assembly: GCA_023429275.1. GTDB lineage: Bacteria > Planctomycetota > Planctomycetia > Planctomycetales > Planctomycetaceae > Planctomyces_A. The sequence goes on along the minus strand of JAEYWB010000075.1, from coordinate 1,691 downwards.
TACGCCTCGCGCGATCAGCACTTCGCAAACGAACGGGGGATGTCGAAGGCCGAGCGCCGGCTGGTCGCGGCCTGGGTTCGGGCCGGGTGTCCACCGGGCGAGGCTTCGAAGGCTCCCGAGCCGCTGACGTTCTCAAGCGACAAGTGGGAGATCGGCGAGCCGGATCTCGTGCTGACGGCGATCGAGACGCACAGCCTGCCGGCGGACGGCTTTGTCGATTACCGCTACGTCGTGATGCCGCATCTCTTCCTGCAGGAGACGTGGATCTCCGCTGCGGAGATCCTGCCATCGAATCCGGCGGTCGTGCATCACTGCAACCTCGGCTACTTCGAGATCGGCAAGGAGTTCGACGAAAGCAACTTCATCACCGGCCGTGTCCCCGGGGGAACGGCGATGAAGCTCGACGACGGGATCGCGTTCCGGATTCCCGCCGGCTCGGTCGTCGGCCTGCAGGTCCACTACACGACGACCGGCAAGCCGGAGAAGAACCGGATGTCGGTGGGCTTCCGGTTCCCACAGACGCCCGTCAAAAAGGAACTGCATCATCTCCAGGTGACGACGTCGCGGTATGCCATCCCGCCGGGGGCCGGGGCGCATCCCGTGGTCGCAAGCCGGACGCTCCCATGTGACGCGAGCGGAATCGGGATGTTCGCGCACATGCACCTGCGGGGGAAAGACATGACGTTCGTGGCTCATCCGCCGGCCGGACCGGACGGTGCGCCGGCAGAGCCCTCGGCGGAGCGGCTCCTGTCGATCCCGAACTACCACTACGACTGGCAGCAGAACTACCGCTGGCAGCCAGGGACGAAGAAGTTCGCGAAGGGGACGCGGATCGAGGTGACGGCCCACTTCGACAACTCGGCGTTCAACCCGTTCAATCCCGATGCGACGGTCACGGTGAAGAACGGCCCGCAGACGGTGAACGAGATGATGTTCGGGTTCTTCTTCTACACGGACGACGGGGAGAACCTCGATCTGCGGGTTGATCCCAGGACGGGGCACGTCCTGCGGGCGAAGCGGTCATGACGTTTTGGAAGCCACAGAGGGCACAGAGGACTCAGAGAGACGTGTACCGATCGGGTGCCCCATTAACGCTCGTGGAGCCCCACTTCGCCGCTGAGAACTCTCTGTGATCTCTGTGCCCTCTGTGGCAATCCTTAACCTGTCGCGTTGAGCGGCGGTCCCTATTCGCGCGTGATGAACTCGTCCGTGTTGATCAGCGTTCTCGCGACCGCGCACCACGCCGCGGAAGTCGGCTGGTCGACCCCGGAGGCAAGCAGCGTCGGCGCGACGAGCTTTGCCGCTTCCGTGTTCTGAGCGAAGCGGGTTCTCTGCTGGTCGAGATAAGAGAGGAGGATCGTCATCTCCTTCGGCGTCGCCTCGCGGGCGTAGCAGATCCGGAACGCGCGGCTGAGGCGATCCCGGTCGCCCGTTGATGTCGTATCGGCGACTTCCGCCCAGAGGCGGCGGGCGAGGCCGCCGGCCAGTTCGATGAAGGCGTCGTCGTTGGCCCTCATCAGGGCCTGCAGCGGCGTGTTGGAGCGGGGGCGGCGGGTGCAGACACTCGAAAGGCGCGGGGCATCGAACGTCGTGAACAGCGGGTAGGGAGCGCTGCGGATGAACTGCGTGTAGACCGCCCGCCGATACCGGTCGCCTCCTTCGCTCGTGGTCCACTTCTTCTTGGTCTGCGT
>JAEYWB010000178.1 GCA_023429275.1 Planctomycetota bacterium | reverse complement strand
CGACCCATGGAGTTCGAAGAGCTTGTCGTCCAAAAACACCCCGGTGAGCCCCGTCAGCTCGAGCGGTCCGAGGTTGAGGTCGGCCCCCCGTCCGGCGCGGGCCGCCACAACCCCTTTGCCCCTCGTCTCCCGGATGTCGACGACCTTGAACTGGTCGCGGAACTGATCGACCGTCATTTTTCCCGGGACCGCGCCGAGGAATGAGATCGGGCTTGCGGTTTCAATCGTCCTCTCGCGGCTGCCGCAGCCGAAAAGGCTGATGATCGCCGCGAGAGCAATCGCTGCGGTTCGTCCGTGTCTCCCGCACTTCTGTCGAATCCTCTGCCGATCGTCCATCCCGAGAGTCTACGACCTCGCTCAGCTCAGCGCGAAGATCAGGAGACTCGTTCCCGGTTGCGGAAAGGGCCGCGCACAAAGGGGGGCGAGTCGTTCGCTCTCAATCGTCCGCCAGGCCCAGGACGTCGGCCATTCCATAGAGACCTGCCGGCTTGTCCGCGAGCCACTTCGCCGCCGCGAGGGCGCCGTAGGCGTAGCTGTCACGGGTATGGCCCCGGACGTAGACCTCGAGCGTCTCGCCCATCATTCCGAAGATGATCGTGTGTTCGCCGACGTTGTCCCCCGTCCGGACCGCGTGATAGCCGATCTCGCCGTGGGGCCGCTTGCCGACCTGGCCTTCGCGGCCGTGGCGGGCTTCCGTCTGGCCCATCTCCTCCTGGACGATCTGGCCGAACTTGAGGGCGGTGCCGCTGGGGGCGTCTTGCTTGAATCGGTGGTGCCGCTCGACGATCTCGACGTCGACGCCGCTCGGGAGCGACTTGACCGCCCGCGCCGCCTGCTGCACGAGCTTCATCGCGATGTTGACCGCCGTGCTCATGCTCGGCGACCAGACCACCGCCGCCTGCGTGGCAACCGCGCGAATCTTCTCTTTCTGTCCGTCGTTGAGACCGGTCGTGGCGGCAACGAGCTTGAGCTTCCTCTTGTGGCAGATCTCGGCCAGCTCCGCCGCCGCTTCCGGAACGGAGAAGTCGATGACGACGTCGGCGTTGTCGGGAATCGTGCTCGTGATCGGAACGCCGATCGGACCGATCCCCGCGACTTCGCCGGCGTCACGGCCAAGGACAGGAGACTTCGCGGAATCGACCGCTCCGACAATCGTCAGGCCGGCGTCCTGCCGCGCGAGGGCGATGAGCCGCTGGCCCATTCGTCCGCCCGCTCCGTGAATCACAACTCGCACGTCGTCGGCCATTTGCGTCGTCCTGTCAGTTGTCTGTCCTGGTCCCGCTCCGCGCGGAGTGGGATCATGAACCCCGCCGGGCGAAGGGTCAAATCAGGCGGGAGGCTGGAGGCTTCAGGCTGTTGGAAGAAACGTGCGAAGGCCTGGAGTGACTGACTGTCCGTATCGAGCAAAGTGTGGTCTCAGCCTTCACTCCGCAGGTCGTAGCAGAGGAGCTTGTCCCCTTCGCGGAGGTAGAGCTTGCCGCCGAGGATCACCGGGTGCGCCCAGCTTGGGGCTTCGCCGCTGCCGGGGACCTGGAAGTGGCCCGTCTCTTTGAAAGCCTCCGGGGAGGCTTCGACGAGGGTCATCGTCCCGTCCTGGTAGCGGAAGTAGACGTGGCCGTCGGCCGCCACGACGCAGGCGGAGTTCCGGCCCGAACCACGTCCCTTCCAGCGGATCTCGCCCGTCATCAGGTCGGCACAGAACGGAAGCCCCTTATCGTCCGAGTCACCGTAGAGCTGGTCTCCCACCAGGACGATGCCGCCATGTTTGTTCGCCAGATGGGGCGTGACGGGGTAAATCTCCTCGGCGCGCACACCATCGGCCGACGGGACCTGCTTCAGCAGTGCCCCGCCCCGTCCGTATCCCGCCGCAAAGAAGACCAGATCGCCGCGGATGATCGGCGTCGGGATGACGGCCGTCGTCTTATCGATGGCGTATTCCCAGAGGAGCTTGCCGTCTTCGGCGCGAACTCCCATCGCCCCGCTGCCGGTTGTCGTCACATAGACCTTCGTTCCGCCGATCTCGGCGGGAACGATCGAGGCATGACCGGCTCCGCGGTCTTCCGGCCGCGAGGTTGTCCAGACCGTCTCGCCCGTCAGCTTGTTCAGGGCGACCATTGTGTTCTTGTCGCCGCCGGGGGTGCAGACGACCTTCTCGCCGTCGATCAGCACCGACTCGCTGTATCCCCAGCTGTCAGCCTTCTTCCCCTGGAAATCCTTCTTGAGATCCTTCCGCCAGAGCTCCTTGCCGGCGAGGTCGCAGCAGACCAGCGCACCGTGCGGGGAGACGACGTAGACTCGATCGCCATCGACGGTCGGAGTGCTCCGCGAGCCCTGCCAGGTGGGTTTGCCCTCGTTCCAGGCGGGGCCGGTTTTCGCCTTCCAGAGAGGCTTGCCGTCCGCCTGATCGAAGCAGAGGAGGTATTCGTCTTTGTCCTCGCCTGTCGAAGGGGCGTCCCCGAGCGTGAAGATCTTTCCATCGGCAATGGCGAGGCTCGCATAACCCCGCCCGGCGCCGGCTGACTCCCACAGGAGCTTCGGGCCGTCCTTGGGCCAGGAAGCGATCAGCCCCTTGTCGGGCGAGACGGCGGTGCGGTCTGCGCCGCGGAATGTCGGCCACGAGTCGCCGCCGAACGCAAGCGGCAGAGCGATGCCGAGCCCGAGGAGGGAAGCGGGCAGTGAGACGAGGCGACGCATCGAGGGAGCTCCGGGCAGTCGGTTGGAAGGCCGGCCGCGGGGGAACGGCCGTTCTCGGAGGATTGGTCAGGCGGGCTGCGGCGCAAGACGCCGGTCAGAAATTCATACCACCAACAGGCGGGCCGTCGCCAGCGTTCATGAGGTCTTCATCGTTCGTGAAGGTCGGAATCCGGCCGGGCGGACACTAACCAGGATCCGCAGGCGGAGAATCGCTTTCGAGCTTGTCCACCTCGGCGAGCAGGTCGGTGATCCGTGTCCGCACCTGCGACGGCACTTTCGCGGGAGGGGCCTTGACGAGTTCGGGCCACAGATTCTCCGACAGATCCAGCAGCCGGGCGTGGCTCGGCTGATCCGCCGCCGAGCGGCGGAAGCGGTCGGCGTAGCGCTGGGCGACCCGGCGGCTTCGCGTCTGAAAGTCGGTCCACCGGGGCGAATCGGCGGAGGCATTGCTCATGGCGTCGTACTCTCGCAGCAGGGCGCGGAACTCCTTCACGGCGCCGCGCGGGCTGTAGAGGGTGCCGAAGACCAGCAGGCCGGCCCCCCAAACCCCAAGGAGCAACACGACCAGGAGCAGGAGCACGATGAACAGCCGCTGGCCGCGGCGCCGCCGCAGGAAGACGTCAGCCGTCGTCGGTGTGGGACGGGGACAGACATGCCGCGCCTGCTGGGCAATCGCCGCCGCGAGGACCTCTTCTTCTTCGGGCGACAGGGTTCCCTCGTCATGACCGGGATTCGTCGGCTGATCGGTCTCGGACATCGTCCTTCACTCCTGGTGATCGCTTACCGCCATCGAGCCGGGACGGTTTCGGGGCCTCTGCCGTGCTCAAGGGGCCTTTGCGATGTCGACGCAGACCAGCTCCTTGTCGTTCCGGATGTAGGCCCGGCGATTGGCGAAGGCCGGTGCGCACCAGACGACCTCGCGGCCGAAGGCGAAATTGGTCGGCTCGAGGATGTGAGCCCGCGACAGCTCCGTGAACCCTTCCGGCGAAAGCGAGCCGATGACGAGGTCCCCCGTTTCGGCGAACATCCAGAAGCGGTCGGACTCCCCCTGCCGGACGAGGAACACGGTTCCGCTCCCGAGCTTGCGGCGGCTCAGCGGCTGCGGCGTCGCCCACTCGATCTTGCCATCGGGAACGCTGATGCACCGCAGCTCGCCGTCGGAGTCCATCCCGTAAATCCTGCCGTCCATCAGGAACGGCTGGACGTTGATCGGCGACAGGGCGTGCTTCGCCTTGTCCCGCCAGAGGGTCATGGCCCCCGGCTTGTCGCTCGCCAGTTCGAGCATGAGGTTGCGGTTGTTGTAGCCCGCGACGAACAGGTAGTTCCCCGAGTGGATCGGCGTCATGATGATCGAGCCGTTGTCGGCCGTGTACGGCTGCGACCAGAACTCTTTGCCGGTCTCGGGGTCAGCGGCGTACACCGCGCTCGGGCTCGTGAGAATGAGCTGCCGCACCCCCGCCTGCTGGATAATGATCGGCGGGCTGTAGCCCTGCTCCTTCGCCGTCACCCCGGTCCGCCAGATCTCCTTGCCGGTGTCCTTGTGGAGGGCGACGCAGTGTGTCCCTTCGCCCCCCGCCAGGACGATCAGCTTCTCGCCATCAATGAGCGGCTGACTGGCATAGCCCCACAGAGCCGCCTTGGTCTTGTAGTCCTTCTTGAGATCTTTTCCCCAGACGAGATCGCCCGACTTGGCGTCGAGGCAGACCAGGCGCCCCTCGGCCCCCTGAGCATAAACCTTCCCCTGGTGGACGACCGGCGTTGTCCGCGGGCCGGCGGGATACGAAATCGTGTACTGGGCGGGATCCTCATGCTTCCAGAGCGTTTCACCGGTCTTCTCGTCGAGACACAGGAGCCGCTCGATTCCCGACGACGCCTTCCGGTCGAAGTTGTCGACCTTCACGTTGTCGGCAGTCACGTAGTCGGCGACATACACCCGGCCGTCGGCGACGGAGGGCCCGGCGTATCCACCGGCGACCGGTACTCGCCAGACGACCTTGGCCCCACCTTCCGGGAACTTCTCGATCAGGCCCGTCTCGCGCCAGACGTTGTCCCGCTTCGGCCCCATCCACTGCGGCCAGTCGTCGGCCTGGAGCTGCGAGCTCAGGAGGACGAGGGTCAGGATTGCCAGCGATCTCGACATATCAGAACTCCCAATCGATCGGACGTGAGTCGTTCCCGCGACGCTCGGGTATGGCGACGTCTCCGAAGGCGGTAGACTGATCCTATCGTTTACCGAGGGGCACTCCCAATGAGCATCGCGTCGCTTCCGGTCGAATCCGTGCTGGATCTCGATCCGCAGTTGCGGCTCTCCGCGCAATCCGCGGGCTTGCTGATGACGCCAGGCGAGTTTCGCGGCGTTACAGACTTCGATGCTTCGTACCGCTATGAGCTCGTTCACGACGTTTGCGTCGTCTTCCCAGCTCCCGCGATCCATGAACGCCTCTCCAACGGAATTCTTGGACACTGGCTTCGCGTCTACGGAGATACTCACTCAGGCGGCTTCTGCCTGAATGAGACCATGTACGGCCAGGAAGTGGCGACGTTGCACGGCATCCGCCGTCCGAATCGCGTCATCTGGGCGGGACTGGGAAGACTCCCCGAGATCGACCGGGATCCTCCGACGATCGTCGTCGAGTTCGTCTCGAACACCAGCCGCGACCGGCGGCGCGACTACGAGCAGAAGCGCGAGGAGTACGCGGGGATCGGCGTGGCCGAATACTGGATCATTGACCGTTTCC
>JAEYWB010000766.1 GCA_023429275.1 Planctomycetota bacterium | reverse complement strand
CCTGCCATGGAGGTCGCCGGAGGGGGGCTTTACTTCGAGGCCGACGAGGAGGACGAATACGCGCCGAGTTCGGCCGTCGCCCAGCTTCGCAAGAAGAAGCCGATGTCGCCGTGGATGATCATTTTCCCCATCCTCGGGATCGCCGCGATCGCAGGCGGAGTCTACGCCTATCTCAAGGCGTCCGAGCCGAAGTTTATGGGGGATATCGTCGGCGAACGGGTGGCCCTCAAGAAGCCGATCACGGTGACGATCCCCTGGGCGGAAACGCAGGCGGGCGAAGAGGAACAGAAGGCGATCCGCTCGATTCTCGACAAGAAATCGCTGCCGCTGCAGACCCCGCTGACCGTCGTGCAGTTCCTGAGCGACGCACGCGGAATCATCATCGAGGCCAAGAACGGCTACGACACCGACATCGTCCGCGTCGATCCGCACCAGGTTCCGATCGTGGCGAACTGGCTGCTGCGGAACGGCGACAAGCTGCAGATCTCGCGATCGACGACGGTCGCCCCGGCGGCCCGTGAGTTCGCCGCTCGACTCAGCGGGCTGATTCAAACCCAGACGAGGATTACCTCCTCGGAATTCGCCGAGTTCCGCGACCGGCTCGCCCTTCCGGCGCTCAATCGAACCCTCGGGCACTGGTGCGGCGCCGTGGTCGATAACCAGATCTACCCCTGCATCTACGAGGATCCGCAGGGTCTGCTTTACTTCGCCGTTCCCACGAGCGCCCGGTTCTTCCAGGTGCGAGAGAAGGGGACCGGCCCCGAAAAGATGCTTCCTCCGACGTTCCTTATCAACGTGTCGCTTCCGCCCCGAGCGCCGGTCGATTCGGTGGTTTCGGAGCCGGAGGCGAAGGATCAGGACAAGATGGAGCCGGAGAGTGAGAAGATGCCGGACGAGTCGACGCCCGAGAAGACTCCGGAATCCGCTACCCCCGAGAAATGACGGTGTCTCATCGGCTCCCTGATTCCGCCGGTGCAAGCGGACATTGCGCTTCCCATTGAAGGTGATCTTCCCGACATGGCCACATTTGTCGACCTCGTCGCCTCCCGCAAACGATGGATCGCCGAGGACCTGATCCCCTGGTGCAAGCAGGCGGGCCTTGTCGATCTCCGGAAGGCCGAGGACGAGTGGCTCGACATCGCCGGGAAGGTCGCCCCGGAGTTCTCACTGTGGCTGTGGGCCTGGAGTCGCTTTCCCGTCCTGTACGAGGAGGGGCTCCGCGGGCTCAATGAAACGCACGCCGTCGTCGTTCACCTTCGGTCGGGGGAGAGCGTGACCGGCTTTCCGGATGCCCGCCGGTCGAAGCGGGGAGAGCTCGTCCTGGCCGGGACGGGCGCCGACTACGGCCCCTACCGCATCGACGACGTCGTCGAAGTCGTGCGAACGTAAAGACGCTCGAGGGCCGGTCTCGAGGTCGCCCGTACGGTCGCGGGGCCATTCATGGAATGTTAAGCTCGCGCCCTCATCGCTTTCTCTTCTCTATTCTCTTCGCTGTCACACCGAGACATGCCGCGCTCTTTGCTTCTCCTGCTTCTGGCACTGCTGATCCCGGTCAGCCCGGCCTCGGCAGAGGATGACCTCCCCTGGAAGTACCCGATCGACATCGCCATCGGCAAAGAGGGGGAGATCTACATCGCCGACCTGAAGCTTCCGGGGATCTGGAAGTTCAAGGAAGGCCCCGGGGCAAAGCTCGAAAAGCTCGTCCAGGGGACGAGCAAGTACCGAACGCCGCTGAATGCCATTCGATGTCTCGCCGTCACCGACGACGGGACACTCCTCGCCGGGGACTCGGCGACCCGCGAGGTCTACAAGGTCAGCCCCCAGGGAGAGCTGACTTCGCTCACCCATGGCTTCATCGGCATCCCGATCGCGATGGCGCCGCAGGGGAGCGACGTCTTTGTCTCCGATCTCGAGCTTCAGCGGGTCTGGCGGGTCCCGCTGGCCGGGCTCGAGAAAGGGAAGAGTCCTGAAGAGTTCGCCGTACTGGGAGGGGCCCGCGGGCTCTGCCTCGAGAAGGACGAACTCTGGGTGCTCACCTCTCCCTCGCCACAGCTTCAGCGGTTCTCGATGGAGAAGAAGCCGACGGTCGTCGTGAAGGATCTGACCTTCGAGTTTCCGCATCAGATCCAGAGAAAGGACGGCGTCTCGTATATCACCGACGGCTACAAGCGATGCGTCTGGAAGGTGAAGGACGACGGGACAGCAGAGCAGTGGGTCTCGGGAGAACCGTTCGTCAACCCGCTGGGGATCCGCTTTCAGGGCGACGACCTGCTGCTGATCGACCCGCGGGCGAAGGGGCTGTTCCGCATCAAGCCGGACGGCAAGGTCGAGCGAATCCTTCCGGCCCCGTGATCACTCGTCGGCCGACGGCTGCCACGGCGAGCCGTAGCGGGTCTCGCCATCGAGCACCGTCGCTCGAATCGCCAGTCGCGACGAGTCGACGTCAAACTGAATCAGGTCGGCCCGCGACCCGGGCGTGAGGTCGATCTCTTCGCACCGCAGTGCGCGAGCCGGGTTCTTCCCCGCGAGGTCGCACGCCGCTCCGAGCGAAAGAGGGGCGAGGGTCATTGCCGTCGCGACGCAGGCGTCTGTCAGGCAGCCCGATCCCGCCAGGAGCTGCCGCTGACCTGCGATGACGATCGGCCCGTCCGCGAGAACCTCGAACCGCCCGCCGTTGTAGTCGTAAACGCCCGGGGGACTCCCGGCGAGTCCCGATGCGTCGCAGGTGATGATGCAGTTCTCCGCCCCCTTGGCCAGCAGGACCGAGCGGACAAAGTTCGCCGGCACGTGAAAACCGTCCGTGATGAGGCTCGGCTGGAGCCGTGGCTCGGCGAGTTGATCCCAGAGGAAGTTGGGATGCCGCGGCAGGACCGGGTGGGCACCGTTTCCGAGATGCGTGCTGAGGGTCGCGCCCGCCTCGACGGCCGCTTCGATCTGCGACGTGTTCGCCGCCGTGTGGCCGATCGCAACAGTGACGCCTGCGGCGACCGCCCGGCGGATGAACTCGGGAGCTCCGCCCGCCTCGGGTGCGAGGGTCATCAGGCGGATCCTTCCTCCCGCCGCCTCCTGCCACCGCTGGAACTCGTCCCAGTCGCAGGGGCGAACATGCCCGCGCGGGTGCGCACCACGGGGACCATCCTCCGACGAGATGTACGGCCCCTCGACATGGCAGCCGGCAACCATCGCATCGACCCACGAATCCCGCTCACACGCGGTCCGGATCGCAACGAGCCCGTCGCGGATCGCCTCGAAGGAGTTCGTGATCAGCGTGGGGCACAGCCGCGTGACACCATGCGCGATGTACTTCTCGAGGATGGTCCGGACGATCTCGGGACTGAGCGATTCGTCGCTGAACCACGCCCCGCCGTATCCGTTGACCTGCAGGTCGAAGAAGCCGGGGGCGATCCAGGGCCATCCTTCATCGGCGGCATCAGGAAGGAGTTCGACGGTCGCGATTCGTCCCCCCGGAACTCCAGGAGACTTCTCGACGGTCACGCAGACCGGTTCGAGCAGGCGGTAGTGACGGCCGTAGAGCTGCATGGACGAGAGGGAGAGGGAACAGGAAACAGGGGGGAGGGAACAGGGAACAGGGAACAGGGGGGAGAGAGAACGGGGAACAGATTGCAGGTGTGAAGGGCCAGGTTATGAGTGACGCGGGACTCGAGCCGCGTCCCGAGGCAGCGAGTCGCCCCCAGGGTCTGTCCCTGTTCCCTGTTCCCTCTCCCCTGTTCCCTTCAAAAGCGACTTACGAGAAAAAGACGCTCTCGGCGGTTCCACGGAGAAGCCAGTCGCGCTCTTCCGAAGTGACAAAGTCGATCTTGTCGCGGACCAGCGCCACGGAATCCGCATAGTTGTTCGGCGGCGTGAGCTGATACGGGCAGTCGCTGCCCCACATCAGCCGCTTGGCTCCGTAGGCTTCGTAGAGCCGGCGGATCATCGGCAACAGCTCCGTGTGAGGCGGCTTCTTCGCTCCCAGGGCGTAGTAGGCCGAGATCTTCACGTGCGTGTGCTTGTGGCGGGCAAGGTGCTCCAGCATCTTCAGATGCTCGTCGTTGACCGGGAACTCGATCCCGATCCGGGCGAAGTGATCGACGACGACCCGCGTCTCGGGATAAAGAGTACAGAGCTCGTCCACCTGGCCGATGTGCTCCGGATCGATCAGCGGACAGATTGCCAGGCCCGCCTCACCGGCATGCTTCCACATGGCCCGCATCCCCGGGCTGTCTTTCCAGTGGGGCTGGCCCCCCTCGCCCGGACGGATCCGAAAGCCCCGGACGCCGAGCCCCTTGAGGCGGTCCATCTCCCGTTCCGGATGGGCCGCTTCCGCCTCGATGCAGGCGACGGCACTGAACCGGCCCGGAAACTGGGCGATCGAGGTGGTGATATAGCTGTTGTCGACGCCGTGATACGGCTTGTGCTGGATGAGAACGACGCGCGTCACACCGCTTTTGCCGGCGAGGTCGAGCAGCTCTTCGGCGGTGAAACTCGCCGGCTTGAGGTCCGCTCTCGTCTGGCCGTTCGCCAGGGGGAATTTCTGTAGGTCGGTCGTCCAGATGTGCGAGTGAGCGTCAATCCAGCCAGATTTCACGTTCGGGGCCTCAGCGTTCTGGGCCGGGGCGGCCGCGGGAAAAGCCACGAGGGATGAGAGGAGAGCCGCCCCTCCCGAGG
>JAEYWB010000759.1 GCA_023429275.1 Planctomycetota bacterium | reverse complement strand
CTGCTGGTCAAGCACTGTTATGAATGCCACAGCGCCGAATCGCCTGACGTTCAGGGGGCGTTGCTCGTGGACTCCCGCGCCCCCCTCGCGAAGGGGGGCGACCACGGTCCGGCGGTCGTCCCGTTCGAGCCGGATCGCAGCCTGCTGATCGAGGCGGTCCGCTACAAGAACGGGGACCTGCAGATGCCCCCCGATCAGAAGCTGTCGGAGCAGGAGATCCAGGATCTCGAGCGGTGGATTCGGCTCGGGGCCCCCGATCCCCGGAGCAAGCCGACCCGGATCTCCCGGAAGACGATCGATCTCGAGAAGGGACGGGACTTCTGGTCATTGAAGCCGATCACCGACCCGAAGCCCCCTCGCGTCACGAACGATGCCTGGCCGCAGGGGGATCTCGACCGGTTCATTCTCGCGAAGATCGAGGCCGCGGGACTCTCTCCCGCCGCCGATGCGGACAAGACGGCTCTCCTTCGCCGCGTCACGTTTGATCTGACGGGCCTGCCTCCGACACCCGAGGCGCTCGACGCCTTCCTGAAGGACGAATCCCCCGGGGCCCTGGCGAAGGTTGTCGACCGGCTGCTCGACTCGCCGCAGTACGGCGAGCGGTGGGGGCGATACTGGCTCGACGTGGTCCGGTACTCGGACACTGCGGGGGACAACTCGGATTTTCCGATCCCGCAGATGTACCGCTACCGCAACTGGGTGATCGATGCGCTGAACCGCGACTTGCCCTACGACGAGTTCGTCCGGGAGCAGCTCGCGGGGGATCTGCTGCCGAGCGCGAGCGAACCGGAGCGGATCTCGAAGCTTGTCGCGACCGGCTACATCGCCAACGCCCGCCGGTTCGGATCGCGGGTCGACGACTACCCGCAGCACCTGACGATCGAAGACACGATCGACAACCTCGGCCGCGCCTTCCTGGGGATGAGCCTCAACTGCGCCCGCTGCCACGACCACAAGTTCGACCCGGTCTCGACCGAGGACTACTACGGCCTGTACGGGATCTTCCAGAGTACCCGTTACCCATGGCCGGGAATTGAGCTCGAACAGAAGCAGCGGGACCTCGTCCCACTCTGTTCGGCGGAGAAGGTCGAGAGGGTCCAGCAGGAGCGACAGCAGCGTCAGAATGAGCTCGACCGCGAAGTGAAGCGGATCGAGAAGGAGCGCAAGGGTGCGAAAGACGAGGATCGCAAGCGGCTCGACGAGGGACTCAGGAGGGCCCGCGAGGCGGCCGAGCGGCACAGCAGGGAACCGCTCCCCTACGAGCTCGCGTACGCCGTGGCTGAAGGTGCGAGCATCGATGACGCGGCCGTCCAGAAGAAAGGGGACCCGGCTCAGGCGGGAGACATCGTCCATCGCCGCTTCCTGAGCGTGATGGGAGGGCAGGAGCTTCCGGAGAGCGACCGGACCAGCGGACGGAGGCAGCTCGCGGACTGGATCGTCGACCGGAGCAACCCGCTCACGGCCCGGGTCATCGCGAACCGGCTCTGGCTGTACCATTTCGGCCGCGGGCTGGTCTCGACGCCGAACGACTTTGGCCGCCAGGGGAAGCCGCCGACGCATCCGGAGCTGCTCGACTGGCTCGCCAGCCGGCTCATGGAGTCGGGCTGGTCCCTCAAGTCGCTGCACCGGACGATCGTTCTCTCGCGCACCTACCGGCTCTCGAGCCGTCCCGGTGACGAAGCGCTGGCCCGCGACCCGGGAAACGAACTTCTGACGAGCTTTCCGTGCCGCCGGCTCGATGCCGACGCAATCCGGGACACCCTGCTGGTCCTGGGAGGGAACCTCGATCCCTCGCCCGGAGGACCGCACCCGTTCCCGCCTCAGGCGGAGTGGAAGTTCACGCAGCACAATCCGTTCAAGGCGGTCTACGACACGAACCGCCGGAGCGTCTACCTGATGACGCAGCGGATCCAGCGGCATCCCTACCTCGCGATCTTCGACGGCGCCGACCCGGCGACGAGCACGGGGTTTCGGGGAACGAGCACGACGCCGCTCCAGGCGCTCTATCTGCTGAACGACCCGTTCGTCCATCAGCAAGCGGAGCGGTTTGCCGACCGCCTGCTCAAGGACGGGGGGGACGAGCACTCACGCATCGACCGCGCCTGCCGGCTGGCCCTCGGCCGCCCGGCGAAGGAAGACGAGATCGCCGCAGGAACCGCCTTCCTCCAGCAGACAATCGCGACCCTGAAGGAAGTCGGAATGAACGCTGACCAGATCGAGGCGGAAGCCTGGCGAGCGTACGTCCGTGCGATCTTCCGGCTGAACGAGTTTGTGTACGTGGATTGATCCTCGAGGCGAAGTATCAAGTGGCAAGTATCAAGTGCCAGGTATCAAGTTTCAGAAGAGCCCCGGAGACGCCTGCGTTTGATACTTGATACCTGGCACTTGTCACTTCGCACCGTTTGACGTCTTCCCATCACTCGCCCCCCTCTCCCATGCACCGTCGCACTCTCCTCCGCAGTCTCGTCGGCGGCTCGCTTGTCATGCCGGGGATTCTCTCCGAACTGATGGCTGCCGGAGGCGATGATCCTCTCGCGCCGAAGCCGGGGCACTTTGCCGGCAAGGCGAAGCGGGTGATCTTCCTGTTCTCGACGGGGGGCGTGTCGCACATGGACACGTTTGACCCCAAGCCCGAGTTGTTCAAAGCGGATGGCAAGCGGACCGGTGTCGGCGGCGGCCTGTCGAACCAGCAGAAGGTCCTGCTGAAACCGGGGTGGGAGTTCCGCCCCGGCGGGGAATGCGGCACTGAAGTCAGCGACCTGTTCCCGAACATCCGGGAGCTGATGGACGACATCTGCCTCGTCCGCTCGATGAAGTCGAACGACAACGAGCATTACCAGGCGACGCTGGCGATCCACACCGGCTCATTCTTCTTCTCACGGCCGAGCCTCGGCTCCTGGGTGAGCTACGGTCTCGGGACGATGAACGCCAACCTTCCGTCGTTCATCGTTCTCGCTCCGAATCTCCCCTACGCCGGGACGCAGGTCTTCGCGAACGACTTTCTGCCGGCGTATCACCAGGGGGTCCGGGTCGTCCCCGGGCCGACGCCGATCGCGAACCTCGACCGCCGCACGCCGCAGGAGCGGGTCCAGGAACTGGAACTCGGACTCGCCGACACGCTGAACCGAACGCACCTCAAGCGGCATCCCGGCCAGGGCGAGCTCGCCGCCCGGATCAGGACGTTCGAGACGGCGTTCCACATGCAGACCGAGGCTCACGAGGCGTTCGACCTCGGGCAGGAGACCGACGCGACGCTCGGCCTGTACGGGCTCCAGCGGGGACAGTCAGAGGGTTTCGGCTGGCAGTGCCTGGTCGCCCGGCGGCTGGCGGAGCGGGGGGTGCGATTCATCGAGCTCATCGACGGCGGCTCCAGCGGCAACTGGGATCAGCATGGCGACATGGCGGAGCACGGCCCGCGGGCCAAGGCGATCGACCAGCCGATCGCGGGACTCCTGCGCGACCTGAAGCGGCTCGGCATGCTCGATGAGACGCTTGTCGTCTGGACGACGGAGTTCGGCCGGACGCCGGGGATCGACGGCACAAAGGGGCGGGGCCATCACAGCGCCTGTTTTTCGTCGTGGATGGCCGGCGGCGGGATCAAGGGGGGCATCGCTTACGGAAGTACGGACGAACTCGCGGCGACGGTCGCGGAGAACCAGGTCCACGTCCACGACTTCCACGCCACGATCCTGCACCTTTTAGGATTCGACCACACCCGGCTGACGTACCGTCACGCCGGACGCGATTACCGGCTGACTGACGTGCACGGGCGGGTCGTGAAGGAGCTTGTGAGCTGAGGAATGCTCTTCTGCAGAAGCGAGTTATCGCGCACTCTGCTCGTCCTGAGAATCGCCGTCCAGATCCCAATACTCCGATTCTTCTTCCATTCCGTACTTCCCGGCGACGTCCGGGTCGTTGGTCACAAGGCGGTAGTATCCGTCGAAAGTCGCCGCCTCGGTATCGATAAAGACGCCATCGTCCCGCATCGCTTCGAGCAGTCCGGCTTCGCCGCTGTGTGAGTGAATCAATTCGTCAAGAGTCTGAACAGTGGAGGTTGATCCCTCGATCGGCCACAGCAGCAGGTACCGTTTAGAAGTCGCGTGGAGCGATCGCCAGATCTGGAGATATCGCTCACGGGAAAACGGGTGCACCGATTCCGAAAAGGACTCCGGCAGGCTCAGCGTCTTGATGAGCTCCTCGACATCTGCGAGGTCTTTCGACCGGCCGGCCCCGGTCAACCCCGAAGCAATCTTCAGGCTGATGAGTTGGGCGATTCCAAGGACGCGGACGCCGTTTCGAACTTCCGCGGCACTCAGGGGATCGGGGAACGCAATGCTTTTCGACTTTCCATCACCGGGATAGTCGCCGGCGACAAGAAACTCGATCTTCACGCCCGATTCCGTATCGCGAAGGTTCTTGCTCTTTTCGAACGGACGCAAATAACCGAGACCGGTCAACTCGGTATGGATTCGCTGCAGACCCTCTCGCGTGACGAGAATGTCGACATCTTCCGTGAATCGGCGGTATCCATGCAGGAACAACGCCATGCCGCCCGCAATGGCATACGGGATTCCCCGCTCCTCGAGCCGCCTGACGATACGAGCCAGACTCTGCTGAACGCCGCCGCGACCCTCGAAGAACAGGCTTCCCTCACTCAAGGCCCACTCCAGATCTTGAGACAGCCGATTCTCATAAGGAATGAGGCGTGGGGTTGGAGCGAGAGGCGCCGCTGGGGGCGCATTGACGGTCGTCTCAGCCATGGAAAAAGTATAGCACCTCGTACCAGCGAAGTCCGAGCTATCCGGCGACTCTGCCACTCCTGAACATTCCGAACCGCTCTCGTACGATCTCTAGCGCGCTGGCTCAGTCGGGTTGGAATGTTCTCTTGCTGCTGTGGGCCGTTGTGAAGGATCCTACCAGTCGGTGGAGGAGGCGGGTTATTTCTGTCAGCAATCCTTTCGAGACTGTTCGTCCTCCCTTCGATGGAGCGCCGGAGCCGGGCGAGGTGTCGCCCCTTCCGCCGGAGTCGGGTTCCATCGCTTGGGATAGTCCCGACGCCGCTGCCGAGCCGCGGTGGTTACTCCGCCCCTGGCTGCTGGCCCTTGTCGGGATGACGCTCGGCTATCCGCTCGGCCTGCCGTTCGTGCTGTGGTTCGTGGCGTCGTTCGCTTCTGAGAAGGTCGCTGGTTTCGTCGTGTTGCTCTACCTGCCGGTCTCCATGCTTCAGGATCGCGTGCCGGTCATAAGGGCTTTCTATGAATGGTACTTCGAGGTTCTCGGGATCATGATCTAGCTGGTGCCGACGAGCCCTCTGCGGCGAAGCGCCGTTCCGCTTCGGTTTCGATCCCGGCTCACTACAATGGAGGGGTCCGAATTCAGGGGCCCCCGCGGCCGGAAAGGGAGTTTGTCGATGCCGCATCGCTGGAGGTTCGCCCCGCACGACCGGGCGCTCGTGGGACGGATCTCGCAGGACCTCCGCTGCACCCCTCTCCTCGCGCAGGTCCTCGCGGCCCGCGGGATCACGTCCGGGGCGGAAGCCCGGGTCTTCCTCGACGCCAAAATGACCGACCTTCATTCCCCGGCTCTTCTGCCCGGGATCGAAGGGGCGGCGGACCGCGTCGTCTCGGCACTGAAGGCCAACCGCCGGATCACCATCTACGGCGACTACGACGTCGACGGCGTCACCGCAACGAGCATCCTGTGGCACTGTCTCCGGCTCGCCGGCGGAAGGGTTGACTACTACATCCCCTGCCGCCTTGAGGAAGGATACGGCCTCAACTGCGACGCGATCCGGAAGCTCCACGAGGAGGACCCGGACCGGCTCGTCGTGACGGTCGACTGCGGCATCTGCAGCCTCGAAGAAGCGGACCTCGCCCGGCAGCTCGGCATGGAGCTCGTCGTCACTGACCATCACACATTCGGTGCCGAGCTTCCGCAGGCGGCCGGCGTGGTCCATCCGCGGCTCCCCGGCGGGACCTACCCCTTCGGCGACCTGTGCGGCGCCGGCGTGAGCTTCAAGCTCGCGTGGGCGATCTGCCAGCGGCTCGGGGACGGACAGCGGGCGACGCCCGCGATGCGCGAGTACCTGAAGTCAGCCGTCGCCCTCGCGGCGATCGGCACGATCGCGGACGTCGTTCCGCTCGTCGGCGAGAACCGGATCATCGTCAAGTTCGGGCTCGAGATCCTCAGGCGGTACCTCACCGGGCAGCCGGTCGAGCAGCCGATGCCGGGGCTCGAGATGCTCATCAAGATCGCGGGCCTTCACGAGCATAAAGAGATCTCGGCCGAAGACATCGCGTTCGGGATCGCGCCGCGGATCAATGCGGCGGGACGGCTCGGCCAGGCGCGGCTGGCGGTCGAGCTCCTGACGACCACGAATCGCCAGCGGGCCGCGCAGCTGGCCGACTATCTCGACCAGCTGAACAAGGAGCGGCAGACCGTCGAGCGGAAGATGGCCAAGCAGGCCCGCGAGATGGTCGAAGAGCATCCGGATTGGGCCGACCATCCCGCACTCGTCCTCGCCAATCCCGAGTGGCATCCTGGCGTCATCGGAATCCTCGCGAGCCGGATGGTCGAGCTGTTCCAGAAGCCCGCGATCATGATCGCGATCAACGCCACCGAGCAGCTCGGGCAGGGGAGCGGCCGCTCCTTCGGCGGCTTCGACCTGCACGCGGGGCTGACGGCGTGCCGCAGCCACCTGGCCGGCTACGGCGGACACCGCTTCGCGGCCGGGTTGCGGATCCCGATGGATCGGATCGATGCGTTCCGCGAGGATCTCGTGCGGTACGTCGAGTCGACACATGTCATCGACCCCGCGGCACGGGAGATCTCGATCGACGCGGAGGTGGTCCTCGCCGACCTGACTCACTCGGCCATCAAGGATCTCGAGCGGCTCGGTCCGTTCGGCTCGGCTCACCCGAAACCGGTCTTTGCGGCGACGCGGTGCGAGCTCGTCGAGCCCCCGTCCAAGATGGGGGGCGGAGAGCGGCACCTGTCGATCAAGGTCCGACAGTTCAACAAGGTGCTTCGCGGAGTCGCCTTCGGAAAGGCAGACTGGGCGGACGAGATGGCCAAGTCCCCTGGCGAGCTGTCGCTCTGCTTCGCGCCTGGCCTCAACCGCTACAAGGGGTACGAATCGGTCGAACTCCAGCTCATCGACTGGCAGCCGGAGAAGCCGGCGGCCTTCGCCCCCCCGGCGAACAATGTCAGCCGGCCGAATGACATGCCCACGGCGGTATAAGCTCTGCCGATGCCGGCGGTGTCAACGAGTGTGCATCTGTCGCCGCCGAATCAGTTTTCCCAGAGTCTCTCTCTTCGCCGCTTTTCAGCCGGAGGACCGGAGACGCGGAAAATTCAGGTTCAGGGGGACATCTTCTTGAGAACCGGAAATCACGTCGGTAGGCTGTTGCGCGAGGTCGGGTGATGGCCTCCGGCGTTCTGTTTCTCTCCGTCGTTGTTCTTTTGAAAAAGTGTTGTTGTTCGCGTTCCCGAGATAGATGGGGAATTGCACGCCACCTTCGCACGAGGCGGCGTGACAGTCAGAGGATGCCTTCCTCAGGGATGTGGTGGCCCAAGGTCACAAGATTTCCGGAGAGGTCGTTCGAGCGGAACGAGTTCGCCTCGTACGGCCGGCTTCGGGGCAGTCGCCGGACTGCACGTCTGAGGAGATGAGAGATGTTTCCCCAAGGATTTGACGCCAGTTTCTACCAGATCGATCCAGTGGAAGAGATGAAGTTGCGGGCTTGGGCGCGTCGGAACTATCAACCGGAAGACCGCCGTGACGTGAGCTGGCATCCGATCGTCCTTGACGAGATGCAGCGGAAGGATCGTGAGCTGCACCGGTAACGGTCGCACCCTGTCTGATCGTCGCGCGGGCCGCGCTTCGCCGGCGGGATGTCATCGCGCCGCAATCCTCGTCAGGTCCTTCTCGCCAGGCGAACTGCCGGGAGTGATCGGCGCTTCGGACCGCGCGCCCAGGTCTTCCGGCGACACGAGAACCGGCACGAGAACCGGCACGAGAACCGGCCACGTTTTCCTTCGGGGGGAGCGTGGCCTTTTTGCGATCGGGCCGGAAGGGGAGTCTCGTCTTTACCCCTTGCCGGGACTCGGGCTAGGATGTCCTGACAAGGGGACGGCCGGCTCAGGGTGGCAGGCGGCCGGTGGCGGCGACGGATTGATCCGTCGTCAGAGTTTGGAAGGGATTCCGCATGACCAATTGGGCGCCCGCCCGAATTGTGGCGCCGGATCAGGATGGTTCCGACCATCCTTCGCAGACCCGGAGAGTCCCGAGGCTGCTCGGCAGCGTCGTGGCCGCCGCGGCCTCCTGGCCCCGTTTCACGCTGGGCTGCGTTCTTGCGCTCTTCCTCCTCGCGATCGGCGTTGCCGCGACCTCCCTCAAGTTCAAGGCCAGCCGGTCCGACCTCATCGACCCGAATGCCGACTTCCAGCGCCGCTGGCTGCGGTATGTCGAGAAGTTCGGCGACCAGAACGACATCGTCGTCGTGGTCGAAGCCCGCAACGCCGCCGCCATCCAGACGATCCTCGATGACCTCGGCCGCCAGGTCGAAGCGGATCCCGCCCACTTTCAGAGCCCGCTCTACCGCGTCGATCCCTCCGCCCTCCGGAAGAAGGGGCTGCAGTATCTTCCGCCCGAGGCACTCGAGGCCCTCGCATCGCACCTCGAAGTGTATGCCCCGGTCATCTCGGGGAACTGGCAGCGGGCCGGGATCGACCCGTACTCCCTGAGTCTTGTTCATCTCCTGAAAGCGTCGGAGCGGGCAGGCCGGTCCGCTTCAGAAAGCCGCGCGGGAGCGGAGAGCCTCATCGCGCAGTGCGAACTGCTGGCGACGAGCCTCGAGCAGTTCGTACGCGATCCGGCGAACCCCGCCAGGTTCCGCTCCCCCTGGCCGCAGCTCGCTCCGTCCGAAGAGTCGTTCGCACCGGCTGTAGGCGAGCCCGCGAGCTATCTGATGAACCCTGACGGGACGATGGGGTTCCTGATCGTGAGCCCAAGCCTGGGGAAGGACCCTTCCCTGGGGGGGGAGTCGATCCGCCGGATCCGCCGGATGATCGATGCCGCCCGCCGCGAGCACGAGACGCTCGGAGCCCGGATCGGCCTCACCGGGATCCCGGTCCTGGAAGAAGACGAAATGGCCCGTTCCCAGGCGGACATGTCCTGGGCGACCGTCCTCTCGTTCGGCGGGGTCCTGCTGATCCTTCTGATCGGATTCCGCGGCCTTCGCCTTCCGGCCATCGCTCTCCTGATGCTCGCCTCGGGGACCGCCTGGGCGATCGGGATCACGGCTCTCACGATCGGGCACCTGACGATCCTGACGGTCTCGTTCGCGGCGATCCTCGCGGGGCTGGGGATCGACTTTGCGATTCACTTCCTGTCGCGGTATCGCGCTCTCCGCGATGAGGGACACGACCTGGAAGCGGCTCTGCGGCGGACCGGCGAGACGGTGGGGACGGGAATCCTCACCTGCTCCCTGACCACGTCACTCGCATTCGCCGCGTCGGCCTTCACGAGCTTTCGAGGGGTTGCCGAACTGGGGCTCATCTCCGCGACCGGAATCCTCTGCTGCGGGCTGGCGGCATTTGTGGTTCTCCCTCCGCTCGTCGCCATCGCGGATCGGGGCCGTTCGCTCTCACGGACGCGGAGCGCACAGCCGACGACGCGACGGTGGCCCCTCCGCGGGCTTCTCCGCCCGCTCGCGCTCGCGGGATGCCTGGTGTGCGCC
>JAEYWB010000703.1 GCA_023429275.1 Planctomycetota bacterium | reverse complement strand
CGTTTAGCCGCGACGCGCCAGCGGAGCGCGGTCGCAAAGTGACGACATTCAACACCGATGGACGCTGCGCGCTCCGCTAGCGCGTCGCGGCTAAACGGTCCTGGAGACTGCCATGGTTGGTCGCTGCGCGCTCGCCGCCATCTTCTGCCTGCTGGCTTCGCTCGCCTCGGCGGACGAGCCGATCCGGATCCTTTTCCTCGGCGATACCGGCCACCATCGACCGGCCGACCGGGCGGCCCAGCTCGTGCCCGCCATGAAGGCTCGCGGGATCGAGGTCCAGTACACGGACGACATGAACGTCCTGAAGCCGGACGCGCTCGCGAAGTTCGACGGTCTTCTCATCTATTCGAACGAGACCCGCATCACTCCCGAGCAGGAGAAGGCTCTCGTTGACTATGTCGAAGGGGGCAGGGGGCTGATCCCGCTGCACTGCGCCTCCTACTGCTTCCTGAACTCCGACAAGTACATCGCCCTCGTCGGCGCCCAGTTCCTCAAGCATGGAACCGGCGAGTTCCGCACCCGGATCGTCGCTCCGCATCACCCGGTCATGGAGGGCTTCGATGGCTTCCGGAGCTGGGACGAAACCTACGTCCATACGAAGCACAACGAGAAGGACCGAACCCTCCTCGAGGTCCGGGCGGACAACAACGGCTTCGAGCCCTGGACCTGGGTTCGCACGCAGGGGAAGGGGCGCGTCTTCTACTCCGCCTGGGGACACGATGAGCGGACCTGGGGGGAACCGGGCTTCCAGAATCTCGTCGAACGCGGCATCCGCTGGGCGGTCGGAAAAGACCCGAAAGCGGCGCCGAAATTCACGGATCCCGAAGCCTTCCCGCTCCCGGAGATGACCGCCCTTCGCAAAGACGTCAAGCCGTTCGAGTACGTCGAGGTCGGTCCGAAGATCCCGAACTACACCAGGGGGGACCGCTGGGGGATCCAGGGGGATCCGATCACGAAGATGCAGCGGCCGCTCCCGGCGGAGGAGTCGATGAAGCACTTCGTGACTCCGAAGGGATTCCGCGTCAGCAAGTTTGCCAGCGATCCGGAACTGCAGGGAAAACCGATCGCGATGAACTGGGACGCCCGCGGCCGGCTCTGGGTCTGCGAAACCTACGACTATCCCAACGAACTGCAGCCGCCGAAGCAGGGCCGCGACCGGATCCGGATCTGCGAGGACACGGACCACGACGGTGTCGCCGACACGTTCAAGGTCTTCGCCGAGAAGCTCAGCATCCCGACCGGCATTGTCTTCTACCGCGGCGGCGCGGTGGTCCAGGACGGCACGGAAACGGTCTATCTCCGCGATACCAACGGCGACGACGTGGCGGACGAACGCAAGGTCCTGATCACCGGCTGGGGGATGGGGGACACCCACGGCGGTGTCAGCAACTTCCAGTGGGGACTCGACAACTGGGTCTGGGGAATGCAGGGATACAACCAGTCGGAGCCGAGCTACGACGGCGGCAAGTCCCCGAGCTTTCGACAGGGCTTCTTCCGGTTCCGGCTCGAAGGTCCGGCGGACGGGGTCAAGGTGGCCGAAGTCGAGTTCATCCGCTCGTCGAACAACAACACCTGGGGGCTCGGGATCAGCGAAGACGGTCTGATCTTCGGCTCGACGGCGAACCACAACCCGAGCATGTTCATGCCGATCGCAAACCGCTACTACGAGCGGGTCCGGGGCTGGTCGCCGGAAGTCCTCGGGATGATCTCCGACACGTTCCTCTTCCAGCCGATCACCGACAAGGTCCGCCAGGTCGACCAGTTCGGCGGCTACACCGCCGGGTGTGGCGCGGCGCTCTACACCGCCCGCAATTACCCGCAGCCGTACTGGAACCGCACCAAGTTCGTCTGCGAGCCGACGGGGCATCTCATCGGGACATTCACCCTGCATCGCGAAGGGTCCGACTACAGCTCTCAGAGCCCGTTCAACCTGCTCGCGAGCGACGATGAATGGTCGTCGCCGATCCTCGCCGAGGTCGGGCCGGACGGCAACGTGTGGGTCATCGACTGGTACAACTACATCATCCAGCACAACCCGACACCGCAGGGCTTCAAGACCGGCAAGGGGCAGGCCTACGAGAGCGACCTCCGCGACAAGAAGCATGGCCGAATCTACCGCCTGCTCTACGGGGAGACATCGACGCCGGAAACGAAGTATGCCCCCGCGGACCTTGCCGCCGCATCGGCCGAGGATCTCGTGAAGGCCCTCGCCAGCCCGACGATGCTCGTCCGCAAGACCGCGCAGCGATTGCTGATCGAGCGTGGGAAGACCGATGTCGTCCCGGCTCTGATCGAACTGGTCAGGAACGATTCGGTCGACGCGGTCGGTCTCAATGTCGGGGCGATCCATGCCCTCTGGACCCTGAAGGGACTCGGGACGCTCGACGATGACCAGGGGGAGAGTTTTCGAGCGGTCACCGGTGCTCTCGCTCATCCCTCTCCCGGGGTGCGGCGGAACGCGCTCCAGGTCCTGCCTGTCACGGCCGAGTCGCCGAAGGCCGTGGCCAGGACGGGTGTGTCGGCAGACAAGGACGAACAGGTCCGGCTCGCCGCCCTGCTGGCGCTCGCCGATCTTCCGGCATCGGAAGAGTCGGGGAAGATCCTTGCGGAGGCTGCGAGCCAGCCGTCCGACCTCGACCGCTGGTTGACCGACGCCGTTATTGCCGGCGCTGCGAACAACGCCGCCGGCTTTCTGCAGGGTCTGTCAAAAGCGAAGGGGCGGAACGAAGGGGCCGATCCTCTGAACCCTGTCTCGCTCCGGATCGCCACGATCGTTGCTGAACACGTCGCCCGGGGGGGCGGGAAGGGGAGCGACGTCGACGCCATCCTGGCCTCGGTCGCGACGGCCGATGACCGGCTGTTCGAAGCGGTCTTCAACGGTTTCTCGAAGGGGTGGCCGAAGTCGCAGCGGCTCGAGCTGAGCGACGCGACCGAGAAGGCTCTCCTGGATCGCCTGTCGAAGCTCCCCGCCGGGACACGCGGCCAGGTGGTCCGGCTCGCCGGCATCTGGGGGAGCAAGGCGTTCGAAGCCCAGATCGGCAACATCGTCACGGCGCTGCTGGCCGATGTCACAAAGGCCGACCGCAAGGAAGAGGACCGGATCGCCGCAGCCCGGCAGCTCGTCGAGTTCAAACCGGAGGACGGCGCTCTGGCTCGTTCACTCCTCGAGACGATGACTCCGCAGTCCAGCACAGCGTTCTCCATCGGCATCCTCGAGGCCCTTGGCGGGAGCACCGCCGAAGAGACCGGACCGGCCCTTGTCGAACGCCTCGGGGCGTTCACGCCGGAAGTGAAACGGACCGCTCTTCGCATCCTCCTGTCGCGGCCCGCCTCGAC
>JAEYWB010000678.1 GCA_023429275.1 Planctomycetota bacterium | reverse complement strand
GGCGGCGCAACGACCGACGTGAGTCCGATCCGGCCGATGTTCAGGAGACCTGGTTGAACTCCAACTCAGCTTCCCGGAACGACCAGTCGGTCCCCGGCCGCTGCAACTGCTCGAGGAATGCCGTCTCCAGGGAACGGTCATCCCCCGCGATGAACGTGACCGTGGTGACTCCGGAAATCTCCGCAGAGACCAACAGCCGCTCGCGGACTCCGGCTTTCCGGGCCCAGGACACTGCCTCCGCGGCGTCACCGGAGACGCGCGTCATTGCCAGCACGTAGGTGCTCACTGCTCCCTCCCTCCCTCCCCTCTCTCCATTCGAGCTCCGTGACCGACATCACCGGCGAGAACTCGGACTGAGCAACATCAGCCCGACCATCAATCCGGCGACGAGGCCTGCTCCGAAGACCGTGCCGACCGCCCTGGCGGGGGATTCGTCGATCGCCGTACGAACCGAACGAGCCGCCGCCTGCGCGGGCTCGGTCACCTGTTTAGCCACGTCGGCAGCCATGACCCTGGTGGCGGTCGTGAGGCGGTTCAGCAGGCCGCCGCTCGATGCCGCGAGTTCGTCGATGGCCGCCTCGATTTCCGGGAGCGGCGTTTTCGTCTTCTGATTGATGAGGGCGACAAGCTTGCGCGAATCCCCATCGATGTTCCGGAGGTCGTCAGCGGAGATCTCGTTCCATCGAGCCCGGATGGCCGAACGGATCTGGTTCCACTTCGCTTCAACGGTTGTTCGCTGATCGACCATTTTCGAATCTGCCATGGCTTCCTCCGGTCCGTGTCAACAAGGGGGTGAGTCCTGAACCCGCTCGGAGCATGCTCCGCTTCGAGCGTTGTTGAACACTGCACTTCCCGTTCCAGCAGGCCCATCAGAGATCGATCGACGGATCGCTAAACCCTGGCTCGTCCCTGGCCAGATCAAGCAACAGCTTCACTGCGGAAACACGATGACACAGAGAAGACCACTGAGCGAAAAGGATTTGACCCTGAAACGGCGCCATGCGCTGGACGGCTTCAGACCAAGCCCGAATCGAAGTCCGCAGCCGAGTCTCGAACGGAACCTGACCGGGCTCCGCTCTGCAGGCTCTCGAGCAGCACCCCTGCCACCTGGACGACTACTTGCAGCAGGGGGGAGGAACCGTTCCGGTCGGGATGCTCCCCGGAGGAATGAAGGCACCGGCTGGTGAGGGGGAATGATAGTACGACGAACCGCACCAGCAGGGGCCGCGGCCGGCGGTGCAACCGGGGCCATAAGCGGCGGCGTAGCGGCCGGTCCCGACATAGGGGGCGGCGAAATAGTGGCCGTAGCCCTGGTCGAAGGGGACTCGTCGGCAGGAACGAGCTTCGGACTCGCTGACAGCCGTCGCAATGAAGCCCAGAGAGAAGAGACCCAACGCGATCTGTCGTTTCACCGAAGTCCTCCTTTGACCCGTCTTCCCCCAGCCCATCGAGGCCGCAACGGCGGAATCGCCAGTGCCTTCGCTCACGCGGCTGAGGAAATGGGGCGCGAAACAGGTAAGGCCGCCTCGACGCACGCTAACGGGGAGCTGACGTTTTCAACAGCCCAGGGAGGACAGAAGCCGGTGACGAACGATCGATCGCCTGATGTCGGCGACGCAACCGCCCGTCTCACACCCCCGTCGAGACTCCCGCGGGACTTCCGGATTCGCCTCTTCCGCTCGAGATCGGCGGCCACGGGCTGCTGACCTCCTGCCGGATTTGACGGACCAATGCCGCCGGATACTCTCAATCGAATTCCCTTCTCTCCTGCGGACGGGGCCTGAGGGATGATGGTGCAGGACCTGGCTGAAACTCTGGCATGAAATCACGCGAAATCGCCGGCTGGATTCTGACGAGGACGTGGCGAAGGTTTCGTGCGACGGTCTCCTTTTCGCTTGCGTGCGTCGCGTTCCACGCCATCGTGATCGCTCCGATCCTGGCGTTCAGTCTCCGGCAGCTGTTGGAGCGATGGGGACGCGCCTCGGTCGGCAACTTTGAGATCGCGGCCTTTCTCCTGTCGCCCCCCGGTCTCGCTGCGGTCTTCACGATCGGAACAATGACCCTCGCTGGCCTGTACCTGGAACTCGCCGGGCTGATGCGCCTGCTCGTCGATGAGAGGCTGAAGTGGTGGCAGGCTCTTCTCTGCTCCGGGCAGCTCATCGTTCGGCTCATCCGGCTGGGACTGCGGCAGCTGACAATGTACGTGCTTCTGGCCGTTCCGTTTCTCGCCGGCATCGGTCTCGTTTATGCCCTCCTGTGGAGCGGTCGCGATCTGAACGGTTTGATTATCCTGCGGCCTCCGGTGTTCTGGACCGGCGTCGCCCTCGCGGGTGGGCTCGTGGCGGCCTATGCCGTCGTGGCGGGCCGGCTGTTCTTGAACTGGTCGCTGGCCCTCCCTGCCCTGCTCTTCGAGCCCAGCCTCTCGGAGAGGGATTCCCTCCAGTGGAGTGTGGCTCGGACGGTCGGGCACCGACGACGATTTCTCGGAGGGTTCCTCCTGTGGGGGCTGGGGCTGCTCGTGGTCAACGCCACCGTCTATGCCATCCTCCGCTGGGCTTCGGCGGTCGCGCTCGGTCAGACCGGCGAGTCGCTGACGGTCGCGCTGCCGACGACGGCCCTGCTGTTGATCGCCTATGCGTCTGCCGCCGTCCTGCTGGCGGCGTTCTCGACCGTCACGCTCGCCGGCCTGATGCTCGCGTACTACCGGCACGCGGCGGGGCATCCTCTGCCGGATTACGTCGATTCGTCCGAGTCGCCTTTGGCCCGTCGGCTTCCGCTCGGGTGGGGGGCCGGGGCCGGCCTCGTCGCCCTGGCCATCGTGATTTCGATGTTGAGCCACCAGCTTCTCAATTCCGTGACCCTCGACGACCGGATGGAGATTACGGCCCATCGGGCGGGAGCGACGCACGCGCCGGAGAACACCGTTGCCGCGCTTCGCCAGGCGATTCGGGACGGTGCGGACTGGGCGGAAATCGACGTCCAGCTCACGAAGGACAACGCCCTCGTGATCCTCCATGACATCGATCTCGCAAGAATCGGCGGGGGAAACCGTCGGGTCGACGCCGTGACGGCCGAGGAGCTTCGTGCGATCGATATCGGCACCCTGGTCGATCCGAAGTTCGCGGGGGAAAAGGTTCCGTTGCTGGAGGAGATGCTGGAGCAGGCCGGGGAACAGATCCGGATGAATGTCGAGCTCAAGCCGCACGGGAAGCACGATGAGACGGCGCTGACGGAGCGTGTCGTCGCGGCGATCCAGAAGGCGGGGATGACGAGGCGCTGCCGGCTCTGCTCGCAATCCTACGCCAGCCTGCAGCGGGCCCGGCAGCTGGAGCCGTCGCTTCCGATCGGGTTCATCGCCGGCGCGGCGATCGGCGACCTGGCCAGTCTGAACGTCGACTTTCTGATGGTGCGAGCTGACCTCATCACTCGAACGCTCGTCGAACGGGCGGCGGCCAACAACATCCGGGTCCACGCGTGGACGGTGAACGACCCTTCCTGGGTCGCCCGGCTTCTGGACGACGGAGTCGCGAACCTGATCACGGACGACCCGGCCCTCATTCGAAGGCGGCTTGAGGAAATTCGAAGTCTGAGCCCCGTCGACCGCCTGCTCCTTCGCGCACGGCGCGAGTTGACC
>JAEYWB010000668.1 GCA_023429275.1 Planctomycetota bacterium | reverse complement strand
GTCAGGATCTCTTCGTCCCGCCGACGATCCGGCCGGGGCTTCCCTTCCCGCTCGGACAGGAACTGATCAATCTCGTCCTGGATGGTCCGGTCACGCGGCGCCCGCTTCCGCGGCGTCTGCGGCGGCTTCTGAGCCCCGTTGATCTGATTCATCACCCAGCCGATGAACGACACGAGCCCGAAGATGACGGCGACAATCGCCCCCGCGTCAACGGCCAGCAGCATGGGAAGACGCATTTTCAAATCCTTTGAATGGTCAGTCGTCCGTCCGCGAACGGACCACTGAAACCGATCCGCATTTCACGTCGCCGAATTCCCGTCGGATTTTACGCCAGCGATGGAGCTCCTCATCGAGGTGTCTGCCTGCAGGTTCTTGATCTCGTAGTAGTCGAGGAGTCCGATCGCTCCCTCCTGAAAGGCACTGGCGATTGCCTTCGGGATCGCCGCTTCCGCGAGGACGACCTCCGCACGATTCTGCTGGGTCCTGGCGACCATCTCGACCTCGCGGGCGGCGTACTCCGCGCGGCGCTGTTCCGCCCGGGCCTGGGCGACTCGCATGTCGGCTTCCGCCTGGTCCGCCTGCAGCCGGGCGCCGATGTTGTCGCCGACGTCGATGTCGGCGATGTCGATCGACACGATCTCGAACGACGTCTGGGCCTCGAGTCCCTGGTTCAGCACGGTTTGTGAGATCAGTTCCGGGTTCTCGAGAACCTCCTTGTAGGACTTCGTTGAACCGATCGCCTGAACGATGCCCTGGCCGACGCGGGCGACAATCGTCTCCTCGGTCGCCCCCCCGATGAGCTGCTGGATATTCGTCCGCACGGTCACACGAGCCCGGGCCTTGAGCTGGATCCCGTCGGCACAGACGGCGTCGAGTGTTCCGACCGTCTTCCGCGGATCGGGGCATTCAATGACCTTCGGATAAACACTCGTCCGGACCGCCTCGAGGACATCCCGCCCCGCGAGGTCGATCGCCTGGGCGACCTGCCAGTCCATATCGATGCCGGCCCGGTGCGACGCGACGAGAGCGCGGATGACGTTCTGAACGTTTCCGCCGGCGAGGTAGTGAGCCTCGAGAGCCTGTGTCGAGATCGGGTAGTTCTCCGTCAGACCTGCCTGGACGGCGATGATCTTGCTCCGGACGATAACCGTCGGGTTCACCTTCCGGATCGACATCATGATCAGGTTGGGAAGCGAGATCCCCGCGCGGGACATCTTGCACTGGATCCACAGCCCGAAGTACCGGGCCAGGACCATGACGAACACGAACAGCGCCAGGACGACCGCCCCGACGATGATCCAGAAGAGGGGGCCCTGGTCGTTCGCGCCTGCCGCGGGACCGACCTGTGCGAGAATTCCGTTCCAGTCGTTCATCGCTCACCACTCGTGCTTGATCTTGCCTTGTTCCGCTCACTTGCCCATTTCAGCGGCCAACAAAGTTTCGCGTACCGGCCATTCAAAGGGAAGGGCAGCCGATCGGTCGTGATCCCCGGCGGAGGCTGGCCGTCGTCCCCTCCCGCGGTCATTTCCGCCTTACCCGGCACTTTCCCCCTCGAGTGCGATGTAACCGAGGTCGCGGCGGATTCGATCTCTCTCACGGTCGATCTGCTCGGGCGTCGCCCCGAGATCATTCAGGACCGCTTCGGTCATGGCGAGGGCGACCTCTCCTTCCCCCGTCAGGACGATATCCGCCCCCGCGCGCAGCAGGTCGGGGCGTTCGCGGAGGTATCCCGCCCGGGCGATGACCTTGATCCGGCGGTTCACCTCGCGGGCCCCGCGGATGATCTCGGGCGTTCCCGCCATACCGGCCGCGCTGAGGATCAGGCTGTCGGCATGGGCGATTCCCGCCTCGATGAGCGTCTCCCGACGCGTCGCGTCTCCGTAGAAGGCCCGCATTCCCCGGGCGCGGAGCAGGCGGACCGTCTCGAGGTTCATCTCGATGATGACCGGCTCGACCTCGTTCTCTTTCAGAAGGCGCGAGAGGGTCTGGCCGACGGGGCCATACCCGATGATGACCGCCCGGTTGACGGTCGGATCGTCTTCGAGAGGCGCGTCGTTGACGGAGGATTGCCTTCCCAGCCGGGGAAACCGCGTCGTCAGGATGCGATCGAACCGGTCGACTGCCCGGTACAGAAGCGGGTTGAGGGTGATCGATACCATCGACGCCGCGACGATGACGTTGACCGCCACATCGCTCAGGACGCCGAGCTGCCGGCCCAGCCCCGCCAGGATGAACGAAAACTCCCCCACCTGGGAGAGCGAGATGGCGACCGAAAGGCCGACCTTCAGCGGATAACGCATCAGGTGGACGATCGCGAGAGCGGCGAGCGGCTTGCCGATGATGACGACCGCCAGCGTCGCGAGCGTCAGCCCTGGAGCCTCGAGGAGCACCTTCGGATCGAGAAGGATTCCCGTCGAGACGAAGAAGAGCACCGCGAACGCGTCCCTCATCGGCAGAGCTTCGGTCGCGGCCCGGAGGCTGAACTCCGAGCGGCCGACGACCATGCCGGCGAGGAACGCCCCGAGGGCCATCGACACGTTAAAAACCTTTGCCGCGGCGACGGCGATGCCGAGAGCGATCACCAGCGTCGTCAGGGTGAAAAGCTCGCGGGACCGGGTCGCGACCGCCTTCTCCAGCATCCAGGGAAGGACTCTCGTTCCGACAACGAACGTGAAGACTCCCAGCAGCGCCATCTTCCCGACTGCGACCGCGACCGTCAGGGAGATCTCCTTCAGGCCGAACTGCTGTCCGGAAAGGAGCGGCGGAAGCAGGACAAGGACGAGAACGGTGAACAGGTCTTCGACCACGAGCCATCCGACGGCGATCCGGCCGATCGGAGTGTGTAGGTCGTTGTTGTCGACGAGAACCCGCGTCAGAACGACCGTACTGGCGACCGACAGCGAGAGCCCGAAGACGACGCCGGCGGTGGCGGACCATCCCGCCCAGTGGGCAACCACGATTCCGAGGAGCGTGGCGACGGCACTCTGCACCACCGCCCCGGGGATGGCGATCCCCCTGACCGAGAGGAGCTCCTCGAGATGAAAATGTAGTCCGACGCCGAACATCAGCAGGATGACGCCGATCTCGGCCAGCTGCTCGGAGAGATGCCGGTCCGCGACGAATCCCGGGGTGTAGGGGCCCACGGCGATGCCGGCCAGCAGATAGCCGACGCTGGGCGAAAGCCCGAGTCGATGGGTGACGAATCCCCCCACGAGAGCGG
>JAEYWB010000659.1 GCA_023429275.1 Planctomycetota bacterium | reverse complement strand
CGAGATGGACGAGATCCGGCTGATGCTCGCCGCGGGGAAGTCGGACGACGATTTCGCAGTGCAGCTCCGTGCGGACGAAACGGTTCCCTACGGTGTCGTCGAGCCGCTCCTTCTCGAATGCGCGAAGCAGGGGATCACGAAGTTCGGTTTCAAGACGATGGAGTAGCGACGCGAACGATGATCAGTCGCATTGTGATGGCCCTTCGCGAGATCGTCGCCCCTGGCAGCCAGGACCCGTTCAGCGGACTCATGACGCCCGAACGACTGGCCCAAGGCTACGTCATCGTTCTACCGGGAATCGAGGGGTACAGCCTCTGGAACCGGAGCATCGTGCAGGGCCTGGTCGACGCCGGCATCCCTTACGGCATCGAGATCCACGACTGGACCTGGACGCCTTACATCCCGCTGATCAACCTCCGGTACGGCGGCCAGCACCGGAGCCAGGCGGAAGTCATCGCCGCGAAGATCGCCGACTACCGTGGCCGGCATCCGGACACCCCCGTGTACCTGATCGGGCACTCGGGAGGGGGCGCAATGACGCTTTACAGTCTCGCTCGCCTCGCGGAGGGCCTGTCGGTGACGGGGGGAATCCTGCTCGGCCCGGCCGTCAGCCCGGCGTTCGATCTCCAGCCGGCGCTCGCCCGGACAACGCGGGGGCTGTGGCACTTCCCTTCGATCTTCGACGTGATCTTTCTGGCCATGGGAACGACGGTCTTCGGGACGATCGATGGCTACCACCGGATCTCCGCCGGGTGCCTCGGCTTTCGAAACGCCGAGGCTGCGGTGGCTGGAAGCTTTCCCTCCGAACCCTATTGCCGTGAGATCCCGTTCCGGCGGGAGATGCTCCGCTGCCTGAACCTCGGCGGCCATTTCGGCTACGTGAGCCGGCGGTTCGTGGCCCAGTGGATCGCGCCGATCCTGCGAGGCGACGACGTTCCGGAAGCCACGGTGCGAAAGATCGTCCGCACCGGGATCACCACCGGGACTCCGTAGGGGCTCGTAAAGACGGGCGCACTCAGCGAAGCGACTCCAGGTAACTGACGAGGTCGAAGAACTCGTCGGGCGTCATTCGCTCCGCCAGCTTCTCGGGCATGACGGAGACCTTCTGCGGGACGCGTTCTTCGACATCCGCCGTCTTGACCGTCGTCGTCCTGCCGGTCGAGTCCCCCAACACAGTCGTCCCCTCGTTCTCGTGAACGATCATCCCTGTGAGGACCTGCCCACTGGTGCTGACCAGCGTCCACGACGTGAACTGGGGCGAGACCTCCTTGCTCGGCTCGAGGATCGATTCGATCAGCTTCTCGCGCGTCATCGAGGCGCCGATCCGCGACAGGTTCGGTCCAACCGGGCCGCCGCGGCCTTCGACAACGTGGCACTTGAAGCAACCGGGCCCCTCCGGATGAAAGAAGACACGGCGACCGCGCTGGACGTCTCCTTTCGTCATCGCTCCCGACTCCGCAGTCTTGAGCCAGGTCGCTGCCGTCCGAAGGTCAGCTGCCGCTCCTTCCTTCCGCGATGAGAGGGTGCGCCGTGCCTGATCTTCGGTCGCCGGCGGCAGATTGGCAGTCCCCTTGAGCCACGAGTCGATTGCGGCCGAAACCGTGGAGACTCCGCCCGCCGCACGGAGCGAGCGGAGAAGCTCGATCCGTTCGTCTTCATCCTTCGTGGAGGACAGGCGTTCCACGAGAGCCGTCTGCACCTTCTCTGAGTTCGCGGCCCGCGTGGCGAGCCCCAGGATCGCGTCGAGACGCACCGCCTTCGTCGCTGAGGGCCTGGACGTGATCGCCAGGAGGCCCTGCTCAGCATTGGCGTCGTCCCGGCCGCCGAGCGAGCGGACCGCCTCGAGCGCGAACGCTTCGTTCTCCGACGCGGCCCAGATGGCGAGGTCCGTCGAAGAGATCTCGGGAGCGGTCGGCGGCAGCAGCTTGAGCGCCTGGGTGCGGACGGAGATCGACCTCTTGGGATCCTTCAGCAGGGGAACGACGTACTTGCCCGGAGGGGTCTTGTCGAAGTCCTGAGGCGCGCGACCATCGAGCATCTCGAGTGACGCGAGAGTCGCCAGGAACAGATCCGCCGTCATCCCATCGGCCGACAGGACCGCCTCGACCTCGGGACGGAGTTCCGTGAGCCGCTCTTCGCCCGCCCATTGGACGGCGACCCGCCGAACAAGGGGAGAGGGATGGCCCAGATAGTTCCTCGCTGCCGCGATGTCGCGAGGAGAGCGTCGACGAGCATACACCGCCCAGCCGGCGGTCGCTGACTCCGAAGCCTCCTTGGGAAGCCGGGCGGGCTCGCCTTGTAACTCTCCTCGCAGAAGTTCGTCGATCGTCGCCGCGCGGACGAACGGGTCAGGGGAGGCCATTCCAAACGTGTACATCACGGCCGCAAGGTTGGCTCCGTTCCCCTCCAGCTTCATCGCCGCAGCGGTACTCCGGACAACGGCGGCGAGTGCCGCGCTCGTCTCGTTGAGCGGCTTGCCGAGATTCTCGTTGACCTTGATCCCGGCGGTCTCCCTTGTCGGAAAGCCGACTGCGGGAAACTCCGTCAGGCAATGTGCCTCGTCGAAGAAGGGATCATCGAGATGGCCGTGGATCATCTTGAATGTGACCTCTCCCTGCAGAAGGCCGGTCTCCGCGGCCAGCCCCGGAATGGCGCAGAGAGCCCACAGAGCTTCCAGGCGAGACCGGACAGGGCGGGCCTCGTCGAGGATCGTCTCCCGCAGGACCGCACGCCCCCTGGCTTCGCCGGCAAGTCCCCTGGCATTCCCTCTCCGTCCGGCGATCGACGGAGCCTCATTCCCGCCAGGGGGCGCAACTCCCGGCGTGTTTGAGCGTTCGACCGGCTCGACACGCCACACCCGCCCGTGGCCGTGGAGCTGGTAGTCCCGCTTCACCCAGTCGGTGCAGTAGAGAGAAC
>JAEYWB010000630.1 GCA_023429275.1 Planctomycetota bacterium | reverse complement strand
GTCCCGTCTCTCGTGCGCAGGAACCGGTGGCGAGACTCGCTGCAAGGGTCCGAGCGCAAGGCGCGGGAATACCACTTCCTGGCAGTTTGGGTCAACGCGAGCTTGTGAATCACCGCCGCGGGAACGCTGTTGGAATTCTACGACCGGCCAAGGCCGGAGAGACGGTCAGTCCCCGGTCCTCGCAAATGCCTGAAAACCGGGCAGCCCCTTCAATTCCCTTGGCAGGGACGTCTCATCAGGAGCCCCAGGAGGAGCAAGGATCAGTGTGCGAACTGGAGCAGACCGCTTCGAAATCGTCGTCAGAGTTGAATTTTCAGGCAGTCGTGCGATTGAGCGATGTGGTTCACATAAGTAAACCGGTATGTCAGTTGCAACCCGTCGTTGCCGCCCGCCTGACGACTCCTGCCGGCATTTCGCCGCATCCTCCCTGCCCGCCGCTTTGGATTCTTCCATGCATTGCCCTCCTGCTCTGCCTCGGCGTTCCCGGGGTTTCACGCTCATCGAGCTCCTGGTGGTGATTGCCATCATCGCCGTTCTGGTCGCCTTGCTCCTCCCCGCGGTCCAGCAGGCTCGCGAGGCGGCACGGCGAAGCCAGTGCCAGAACAATCTCAAGCAGATCGGGATCGCCCTCCACAGCTACCACGAGGCGTTCAGTCTCTTTCCGTACGCCACCGCGAACAACGCGATGCAGTTCACCACTGCGGGGAGCCTCGTCAACAATCACTCCGGTTGGCCGCTGCTGCTGCCGTATCTCGATCAGACCTCGCTTTACAACCAGTACGATTTCACCGCCGCCGAGCGGAACAGCCTCTTCAGCGGCTGGTCGAGCACCAGTTCCGGAACGGTGGCGGGAACTCCCGCGGCCATCACCAACAATCAGAACCTGTCGAAGACGATCCTGCCGTTCATGGCCTGCCCGAGCGATTCGGGCATGACGGTGTACCCGAGCCTGACGAGCTATTACGGCTGCAATGTCGCCGGCAGCCAGCTCATCAACTATGGATTCAGCGTCATCAACGGGAACCCCGTCGGCCTGTGGCAGAACGAGGCGATCAACTCGCGGGCTCTCTTCGGACAAAACTCGAACTCCAGCATCCGGGACATCAAGGACGGCGCGAGCAACTCGGCCATGGTCGTCGAGACGACCCGGGACGTGTGGGACGGCAACGGCAATGTCTGGGGTTGCAGCCAGTACGCCGGGAATGGCGTGATCCTCAGCAGCTCCCGAGGGATCAACGACATCGTCTGCTGCGGCTGGGACACGCCTGTTCCCAACTCGCGAGCCCGCATCCAGGGAAAGAACGGCAGCTTCAACCTCCCGGGAAGCTCGCATGTCGGAGGCTGCCAGGTCGTCCTCGGCGACGGGGCGGTTCGTTTCCTGAGCGAGAACATGGATGCGGTGACCCGCCGCAATCTGGCCTTCATCAACGACGGGCAGCGGATCGGCGAATTCTAGGTCGTGTCGCTGCGGCCGGCTTCGACTGCGCCCCCTTCCGTCCCTGTTTCTACTTCTCGTCAGCGGATGTTCGATGACTTCGTTTCGATATGCCTGGATCGCTCTCCTGCTCGCCGGGTGCGGGGCCGCGACGACCTCTCCTGATGTCGACCTGGTCCCCGTGACGGGAACGGTAGCACTCGACGGGAAGCCGGTGGCCAACGCCACGGTCCTATTCAATCCCCTGCAGGGAACGAAGGGGACCGGCGGCTATGGAGTGACTGACGCCGAGGGAAAATTCACGCTGAAGCACCGCTCCGAAAAGGAGGGTTGCGAAGCGGGAGAGTACGGCGTCACGTTCACCAAGATCACGCAGCCGGACGGCTCGCCGCTGCCGCCGAACGCCGACCGTGCGACGGTCGGGATGGTGGAGCAGATTCCGGCCGCGTATGTGCAGTTCGACCCGAACGCGGTTGTCGAACAGGTCAAGGTCGCGAAGCCGTCAACGACGGTCGAGTTCCGGCTCGACTCGAAGAAGAAGGTGCCGATCGCGCGATGAACTCCGCCGGGAGGCCTGCGGAGCGGCCGTCGCAGTGACTGCAGCCGCACGATCCTCCCCCCGATCCGCAGCCGCCGGCGCTTTTCGGTTGGGAGACAAGCCCTTCCGCCGAGACCGGCTGAACTTCGATGACGCCAAAGCCCCCGGCGGCCGCCTGAAGCGCGAGCTTCGTGCATTCCGGCCCGCGGTCGTTCAGGACGTAGAGAATCTGCTTATCGCCGTCGAGCGTCAGTTCGAGGTCAATGAGCTGCAGGTCGAGCTTCCATTCAGCCAGCCGCTTCTGCCAGGGCTCGAATTCGTCCTGCAGGCGGGCGGCGAGCTCGCGGGAGCGGGCCTCGTCCTCGGCCGAGGCCAGGCGGACGATCTCGAATGAAACCGTTTCGTCGGAGTCCTCGGGCCGGCGACGGACGAGCTCGACAACACTCCCCAGCTCCAGGCCGCGGTGCGTCCGGAGGACGACGCGTGTCCCGCGTCCGAGCGACAGCTCCCCCGGGAGCCGGCAACGGACGACTTCCGGAATCCGGCCGTAACGGACGAGGGCGAGGCTGTTGAGAGGAGCGATCATTCCGGTCAGCGGGAGGCGATACGAACTGGGGAAGATTTGAGCCTACTTCGCGCGCAGGGAGACCGCAAGGAGAGCACCGCAGTCCGTGGGGTCCGGGTGCATCCGTTAGATGGTGGTGGTGGGTTAGAGGGTGAGGGTTTTCCAGCAGGTATGCC
>JAEYWB010000539.1 GCA_023429275.1 Planctomycetota bacterium | reverse complement strand
GTCAGGATGTCGATCCTGACCGACGCGGGGAGAGAGTCCTCCAGCTGCGGCAGGAGGGCCTTGACCCGGTCGACCACGGAGATGATGTTCGCCCCGGGCTGCCGCTGGATATTGACGACGACGGCGGGGGTGTCGTTCATCCAGGCCGCCTGCCGGATGTTTTCGACGTCGTCGACGACGTTGGCCACCTCGCCGAGCGTGACCGGCGCGCCGTTACGGTAAGCGACGATCAGCTTGCGGTACTCGGCGCTCGAGAAGAGCTGGTCGTTCGCCCCGATTGTCACCGCCTGCTTTTCGCCATCGAAACTCCCTTTGGCCTGGTTCACATTCGCCGCGGCGAGGGCCAGGCGGATGTCTTCCATCGACATCCCGAGGGACGAGAGCGCCGTCGGAATCGCCTGGACCCGCACGGCGGGCTTCTGGCCGCCGCTGATGCTCACGAGCCCGACCCCCGCCAGCTGCGAGATCTTCTGGGCGAGCCGCGTGTCGGCCAGGTCCTGGACCTGCGCGAGGGGCAATGTCCTGGACGAGAGAGCGAGCGTCAGGATCGGCGTGTCGGCCGGGTTCGTCTTCGTGTAGACCGGTGGATTCGGAAGGTCGCGCGGCAGAAAGCTCGAGGCGACGTTGATCGACGCCTGGACCTGCTGCGCGGCAATGTCGATGTCGAGCTCGAGCAGGAACCGGAGCGTGATGACCGAGCAGCCTTCCGAGCTGGTTGATGTCATCTGGGCCAGACCGGGGATCTGGCCGAACTGCCGCTCGAGGGGGCTCGTGACCGACGACGCCATGACGTCCGGGCCGGCCCCCGGATAGAACGTCAGGACCTGGATCGTCGGGTAGTCGACCTGCGGCAATGCCGACACCGGCAGCTCACGGTAGGCGACCGCCCCCGTCAGCAGGATCGCCGCCATAAAGAGGACGGTGGCGACCGGACGCAGGATGAAGATCCGGGAGGGATTCATGCCGGCCGCTTCTCACCCGCGAGGGCCTTTGGCGAGCTATTGGTCGCCCCGTCCTTGGCCTGGCGATGTCCGTTCAGCTTCTTCTCGGAGGGACGCGTCACCGCTGCGCCCGGAAACAGCTTGTCGACGCCATCGGTGACGACGAGTTCGCCCCCCGTCAGCCCTTTGACGATCGACGTGTCTCCCCCTTCGGCGGGACCGACTTCCACCTCGCGCAGCTCGACCGTGTCGTCGCTGTTGACGACGTAGACATACAGGCTGTCCGGGCCCCGCTGGATCGCCGAGGAGGAAACGACCACCGCCTCTTCCAGCGTCTCGACGAGAAGCCGGGCATTGACGAACTGGTTCGGGAACAGGACGTGGTCCTTGTTGTCGAAGGTCGCCTTGAGCTTCAAGGTTCCCGTTGTCGCGTCGACCTGGTTGTCGATCGCGGTCAGCTTTCCGACGGCGAGCCGCGTCTGGAAGTCCCGGTCGAACGCATCGACCATCAGGGCGGAGTTCTTCTGCATCTGCCGCTGGACGCGGGGAATCTCGTCCTGCGGAATCGTGAAGACGACCGAGATCGGTTCGAGCTGCGTGATGACCGCCAGCCCCGTCGTGTCGTTGGCCCGGACGATGTTCCCCCTGTCGACGAGCCGCAGACCGACGCGTCCCGTGATCGGGGAGATGATCTTCGTGTAGGTCAGCTGAAGCTTGGCGTTGTCGACGAGAGCCTCGTCGACTTTGACGACCGCTTCGGCCTGCTTGACGGTCGCCAGCTGCTGGTCGTAGAGCTGCTGCGTCGTGGCCTGCTCCTTGAGGAGTCCGCCGGTGCGGGTCAGCATCAGGTTCGCGAGATCGAGAGAGGCCTTGTCCCGGGCGAGCTGTCCTTCCGCCTGCTCGAGCAGACGCTCGAACGGACGGGGATCGATCTCCGCCAGCAGGTCCCCCTCCTTGACCATCTGTCCTTCGGTGAAGGCCACCTTGACCAGTTCCCCTTCGACCCGGCACTTGACCGTGACCGCGTTGAAGGCGGTGACGGTTCCGAGGCCGTTGAGATACAGGTCGAGATTCCTCCGGTTCACCGTGGTCGTCACCACCGGAACGGCACGGACCGGGGGCTTTCCCCCTCCGTCCGCCTTGTCGGGCTGGCGCGCAACGCGGGCCTGGATCCAGGGCCACCAGTGAGCCCGGCTGTACCAGCCGCCGACGCAGACCGCTCCGAAGAGCACCCAGGCGATCAACGCGCCCCCCCCCGACGGGGGTGGGGTGGCCGGTCGCGTGATCGCTTTCGGGCTGGAGGTATCGGAATTCTTTGAGGCGTCGCCCGAGTCGGGGATGACTGGGCTCGTCTGGACTGCCGGGGCAGGGGTGGTGGCAGGGGCGGCGGTGGGGTGAGACGCTGTCGGTGCGGGCGGATGCGGCGGGAGGGCGGATCGCTGACCGGCGGAGTCTTCGGTCCGTGAGGGGGACATTCAGGGTCCTCGAGGCGCGAAGGTCGTCAGAACAGGCAAGACTAACCTGCCACTCGCCCCGAGGGGGAGCGGCATCTCAGCTTTGTAAGGGAGTTCGCCAAAATGACTTCGCTCCAAAGTCTATCGTAGTGACTGGTGGGTCATTTTCTGCCCCGGTTTCAGGGAACTTCATGGAGTCCTAAGGTGAAGGGGCGGAGGGAAAAAGGGACAGAGACGAGGGGGGAAACCGGGACTCGGGCCGCGGAATGTCAGGAAGGTCAGCTTCCCGGTTCCCTGGCCACGGATCCTGTCCCCTTTCTCCCTAACTCGTTCTCTCGACGACCTTTCCTCAACGTTCACCCGCCACGCAGCCGATTCTCTCCCTCAGATCAGTCACAACCGGCACAGCCAAAACCGTCGGAAAAGTTGATGCAGTCGGACCAGCCGGACCGATGAACACTCCGACAGCGTGTCGTTCGATCGAGTCCGTTCCGGATTCGACCGGTGGAACCTTCTCAGCGAAGCTCTGCCGAAGCCTGAGAATACGAAGGAGAGTATTCATGCGTCTGCCAAGGAAATGGGCCCTCAGCGTGGGCCTGCTGGCGGCGGCACCGAGCCTTGTGGCGGCGGGGCCGTTCGACCGGAAGGCGGAGCCGGCCGCCGAGAAGAGCCAGGCTGGATCCAACCAGCAGAGCGCCGACGAGGTGAAGGCGGCTCTGCAGGCGGCCCGCCCGAAAGGGAAGGGGATCCAGATCGAAGTCCGCAACGGAGTCGCCACGATCAGTGGCTCGATCTCCGATGCCGCCGAGAAGGCTCGCGTCACGCAGTGCGTGGCTCGAGTCCCCGGTGTCGAGCAGGTCGACAACCGCCTCAAGCCGATGGCCGCCGCTCCGACGAGCGACAGCGGCATCGAGCAGGCCGGCTACACCGGCGATCGCCGCGGACCGATCCAGCAGGTTGCCGGCGAGGCCCCGGCCTCCTACGGTCCCGCTCCCGGTCCCGCTCCCGCTTCCTACGCTGCTGCGGCCCAGCCGGCCGGCAGCAACCAGGAAATGGCCCAGGGGATCGCTGACGCTCTCGCCCGCTGCGGCCTGAGCGACTACGACATCGAA
>JAEYWB010000538.1 GCA_023429275.1 Planctomycetota bacterium | reverse complement strand
TTCCCATAGAGCTCGAGCATCACCTTGTCGGAGCTGTCGGCGAGAAAATGCCCCCACGGGGCCTCCATGTACCGCCGTTTGACCGTGAAGCCGAGGTGTTCGACGTACCACCGCGACATCTCGAGTGGCTGGGTGACATTGAGGGCGACGTGCTCAATTTTCATGTGAGCTTTGAATCCGTTCGGGGCTGGTGAAGACGAAGTCATGTGCGACAGGGGGACAGGCTCGGGCCCCATCGGCGGCGGATTATCCTGAAGGCGGAAGTTATGGTCCAGCGAGGATATGCGCTCGCCCGGAGCCAGTGCGAATCTCCCGGGGTTCCGCTTTACAGGTCGATCGGAACCGGCCACGATTCTCCCTTTCGCATTTCGATCGCACTGAAGACGCAATGTCGCTCCCGATCCCTCTCCCGTTCGAACGACAGATCTTCGATCTGGAAACGCAGCTCGAACGGCTCGAAGCCCAGGCCAACCCGACCGCCACGGCGAAGGACGCTGTCCGCCAGATGCGGGTCGAGATCTCGCGCCTCAAGCGGGAGGTTTTCGAGAATCTGAATCCCTGGGAAGTCGTCCAGGTCGCCCGGCACGACATGCGGCCGAAAGCCTCGGACTACATCGAGCTCGTGTTCGACGAGTTCGTGGAACTGCACGGGGATAAGGCGTACGGCGACGATCGCGCCATCCTGACCGGCTTCGCGAAGCTCGACGACGCCCGGGTGATGCTGATCGCCCAGCAGAAGGGGCGAAACCTCAAGGAGCGGCTCGAGCACAACTACGGGATGGCCCACCCGGAGGGCTATCGCAAGGCGCTCGCCAAGATGCAGATGGCGGACAAGTTCGGCCTGCCGATCGTCTGCCTCATCGACACCGCCGGGGCGTATCCCGGGATCGAGGCGGAAGAGCGGGGGCAGGCCTACCAGATCGCCTTCAATCTCCGGGAGATGTCCCGGGTCTCCACGCCGATCGTCTGTGTCGTGATCGGGGAAGGGGGCTCCGGGGGAGCGCTCGGCATCGGCATCGGCGACCACATCGCGATGCTCCAGTTTTCGTACTACTCGGTGATCAGCCCGGAGGGATGCGCGGGGATTCTCTGGAAGCATTCGAGATTTGCCGACAAGGCCGCGCACGCCCTCCGCTTTACGCCCAAAGATCTTCTCTCGTTCGGCATCATCGACGAGATCATTCCGGAACCTCTCGGCGGGGCTCACCGGGATCACCGCCGAACGGCCGCGACGCTCAAGGCGACGCTCACGACGGCGATCAAGAACCTCTCTCATCTGGATAAGAACACGCTGCTGGAGCATCGCTACCAGAAGTTCCGGAAGATCGGAGCGTTCGAAGAGCAGATCGAGGCGGTCCCGGCCGAAGTTTAGGACGGAGCGGGGCGCGGGAGCGAGTCAGTCTCCCGGCGCGTCCCCCTTTCGTGCCAGAGGGAGTCTCCAGCCGTAACGGACCCCTCCGAAACGCAGGGCCAGGATCAGGCCACCCGCGATGATGGCCTGCCACTGCGCCGGGATCGATGTCGGCTGCATCACGACGAGCGCGATCGCTCCGGCCCAGGCCGCGGTCGCGTACAGTTCGCTGCTGAAGACGATCGGGACTTCGTTGCACAGGACGTCCCGAAGGACTCCGCCGAACGCTCCTGTCACCACTCCCAGGAACGACGCGGCGAACCATGGAGTCCCGTGGGTCAGGGCCAGCCGGGTTCCGGCGACGGTGAAGAGCGCCAGTCCGACGGCGTCCGCGGCCAGGAACAGCCGCGAGGGGAGGGAAGTGATCCGGGCCAGAAGGCTTGCTCCTCCCGCCGCACCGACCGCGGCGAAGAGGTAGACCTGGTTTGCCGCCCAGAACACCGGCCGGTCGAGGAGGAGATCGCGCAGCGTCCCTCCGCCGACCGACGCGGCGAGTCCGACGACAACCGCCCCGAACAGGTCGATCGCCGGCTTTCGCGCCGCTTCCAGAGCTCCCGACGCGGCGATGCTCGCCACGGCCAGTAGTCCGATCCAGTACACGAGCTCTTCCACAAGCCGTCTCCTCAGGACGAAAGCGGGAGTCTAGTGTTTTGGCACAGCCAGGACTTGGGGTTCGTTAGATTAGCCGGAACGCGCTAGCGTCCGGTTCGAACCGGGGGCTAGCGCCCGCCGGCTAATGGACGCAACCCAAAATCCTTCGTGTGTCAAAGCACCAGCACCGACGGCCCAAGTCGCCGCGAGACCTGCCCCGTGACCGATGATCCGGGTATCCGGCACGGCCCTTGACCGGCGTCGGGGGCCGCGACACATTCGCTCGGAAATCCCCGCCCCCAGTAATTCCCACCGAAGATGACTCCCGGCGACCTCGAAACGTATCTGCACGATCGAATCCCGCTGTCGCGAGCGATGCTGGTCCGGGTGGTCGA
This sequence comes from Planctomycetota bacterium, assembly GCA_023429275.1. Lineage (GTDB taxonomy): Bacteria > Planctomycetota > Planctomycetia > Planctomycetales > Planctomycetaceae > Planctomyces_A. The sequence continues at coordinate 3,175 of JAEYWB010000538.1, read as the reverse complement.
GCTGTCGCGGGACGGCGTCACGCTCGAAGCGCCGCTGCTTCCCAACATCAATCACCGCGGAACGGTCTTCGGCGGCAGTTCGTCGGCTCTCGCGGTCCTGTCCGCGTGGGCGCTTCTCTACACGCGGCTGAAGGAGGAGGGGCTCTCTCCCCGTCTCGTCATTCGTCGCAACACGATGACGTACGACGCCCCGATCAGCGGTCCCTTCCAGGCGGTGGCAGCCTCCCCCGACGATGCCTCGTGGAGCCGGTTCCTCCGAATCCTCGGGAGAAAAGGGCGCGCCCGGATCGGCATTACGAGCCTGGTCCGATCGGAGACAGAGCCGGCGGGCCGTATGGACGGAGAGTTCGTGGCGATCGGGACGAAGTAGGTTCCCTTCTCATGCTCGCCCGCGGCCAAGGCCAACCGCTACGCTGCCGGCCACGAGTGAGCATCCCGGACCTACCGAGATCAGCGAGGCCTCGATGTCGGACGACGATTCGGACTACGGGCTGAGCCCCCAGGTTTCGATTCCGCGGATCCCCGCCCCCGACCTGCCGTGGCAGGTCCGTCTCCCCCGGGAGTATCGCCCGCGGATCGGTCTCATCGGGGCGGGTGGGATCGCGGAATACCACCTGCGGGCCTATCGCAGCCTCGGGCTCGATGTCGCCTGCATTGCGAACCGGACGATCGCCCGGGCCGGGCAGCGACGCGACGCGTTCTATCCCGACGCCGCCGTCACGGTCGATTACCGCGAGCTGCTGAAGCGGGACGACATCGAAGTCGTGGACATCACGCTCCCTCCAGAAGTCCGCTCGGAAGCGATCGAAGCGGCCCTCCTGGCGGGAAAGCACGTCCTCAGTCAAAAGCCGTTCGCCGTCGATCTCGACGAGGCGGAACGGCTCGTCGCTCTCGCCGACAAATGCGGCCGGACGCTGGCGGTCAACCAGAACGGTCGCTGGGCGCCGCATGTCTCCTTCGCCCGCGAGGCGGTCCGGGCGGGCCTTCTCGGGGAGATTGCCACCATCGATCTCCAGCTTGCTTTCGACCACTCCTGGACGACCGGGACGCCGTTCGAGGAGATTCATCACCTCGTCCTCTACGACTTTGGAGTCCACTGGTTCGACATGGCCGCGTGCTATCTGGGAGAGAGCCGGATCGAAAGCGTCTTTGCCTCGACCGCCCGGGCCCCGCACCAGGCGGCTCGCCCTCCGTTCCTGGCCACGGCGATCCTGTCAGGCCCCGAGGTCCAGGCCCGCATCAGCTTCAACGCCGCCACGACCTACGGACAGTCCGACCGGACGCTGATCTGCGGATCCCGCGGGACGCTTCACGCATTCGGCCCGAGCCTCAGCTCGCAGCAGGTCGTCCTCAGCACCCCGGAAGGGGAGTGTCACCCGGAGCTTTCCGGTACCTGGTTCACGAGCGGCTTTCAGGGGGCGATGGCGGAACTGCTTTGCGCGATCGAAGAGGGCCGGGAGCCGACGCACTCGGCCCGGAACAATCTCCGGACTCTCGAATTCTGCTTCGCAGCCCTGGCGAGTGCCGAGTGGCAGCAGCCGGTCCGGCCCGGCGATGTCCGCTGGGTTCCGGAGAACTCCCTTTCCCGCCCGCAGCCTTCCTGAATTGGCCCGTCCGGACCAAATTCGCGGAGCGCTCGTTGACGCCCTCCAGAGGGGACGGGACACTCGTGAGGAGTTCTTTTGCTCGCGATCGAGGTGTCACGATGCGTCCTCTGTCGATGCTCGTTCGTGCGGTGTGGGCCAACTGCCTGCTGTTCGCGCTGGCCGGTCCGTTGGGATCCGCCCTGGCTGCGGCGGCCGAAAACAAACTCAATGTCCTGTTTCTCATCGCGGACGACCTCAATTGCTCGCTGCATTGTTACGGCCATCCGAAGGTTCAGTCTCCGAATATCGACAAGCTCGCTGCGCGGAGCGTCCGGTTCGACCGGGCCTACTGCCAGTTTCCCCTCTGCAGCCCGAGCCGGTCGTCCTTCCTGACGGGGTTGCGCCCCTTCACCACGAAGGTCCTGACGAACCCCGGCATGACGCAGTCTCCCCACTTCCGTGAGGCGGTCCCGAATCATGTGACGCTGCCGCAGTGCTTCCGGCAGAACGGCTACTTCGTCGCCCGTGTCGGAAAGCTCTACCACTACAACGTTCCGAACGGCATCGGGACTGACGGCCTCGATGACCCGCCGTCCTGGGAATACAAGTTCAATCCCAAGGGACGCGACCGGGCAGACGAGTCGAAGATCTTCTCGCTGACGCCGGGCCAGTTCGGCGGAACGGTGAGCTGGCTGGCGGCGGAAGGGACCGACGACGAACAGACCGACGGGATCGCGGCGGCGGAGGCGGTCCGGCTTCTCGAGTCCAACAAGGACAAGCCGTTCTTTCTGGCGGTCGGCTTCTACCGCCCGCACACGCCGTACGTCGCTCCGAAGGCCTATTTCGACAAGTACCCGATCAGCGAGATCGAGCTCCCCAAACTCAGCGAGCTGGACCGGCAGCGGATCCCCCCTCCGGCCTATGCGAGCGCGAAGAAGGACCAGGAGACCATGACCGACGATCAGCGTCGCGAGGCAATCCAGGCCTACTGGGCGAGCGTGACGTTCATGGACGCCCAGGTCGGCCGGGTTCTCGATGCGCTCGATCGCCTCGAACTGCGGGAGAAGACGATCGTCGTCATGATGAGCGATCACGGGTATCACCTCGCCGACCACGGCCTCTGGCAGAAGCAGAGCCTGTTCGAAAACTCTTCCCGTGTTCCTCTGCTGATCTCGGTTCCGGGCTCGAAGGGGGCCGGAAAGGGAGCGAGGACGCTGGCCGAACTGGTCGACCTTTACCCGACGCTCGCGGACCTGTGCGGGCTGAAGGCGCCCGACACGCTTCAAGGAGTCAGCCTCAAGGGGGCGATCGAGGATCCGGAATCGATGGTCAAGATGGCGGCCTTCACTCAGGTGCAGCGGGGGAAGAACCCCGGCTATGCCGTCCGGACCGCACAGTTCCGCTACGTCGAATGGGCCAATGGTGCCCGCCAGCTCTTCGACATGGAGGCGGACCCGCTGGAGACCACGAACCTTCTGAGCGATCCCAAGTATGAGTCGATCGTCCAGAGCCACCACACGTTGATTGCGGACGTGCTGCAGAAGGACGCCCCGGCGGAGAAGTAGGGGGAACAGGGGACAGGGGACAGG
>JAEYWB010000398.1 GCA_023429275.1 Planctomycetota bacterium | reverse complement strand
TGGACGAATAGTCCACCGGCGCCGTGGTTCTCACGACGTCAGTACGTCGAGGCCATGCCGCCACTGCGGCACCGTCTTCCTCTCATCTCCGGCCGATCGCTCGGGAAGGGGGCACGCCTACTTCGACTTCAACGGGAAGTCCTGCGCGTTGTCCCCCTCCTTCACGACGACCGACAACGTCGTTTTCGTGTTGTACTGGGGCGGAACCTTCTCGTTCTCCTTCTTCCGGCTTCCTTCCAGATCGGTGCTGATCGTCACCGTGTGAGTGGCGGCGACAGCCCCCTTGGTCCCCGACTTCTCATGAAGCTCGTACTTGCCGGAAGAGTCCGTAATTGCGGCGGAGGGAGGCCCCTGGTCCGGAGAGAAGTGAACGACTGCGTTCGCAAGTGGCGCTCCGTCGAGCGTCACCGTGCCATGCACCGGATGGACGACCGGTTGATCACCGGGCCCCCCGCCGCATCCCGCGGCAAGAAAAACCAGCATGGCGCAACAGGATCGCGAGGCCAATCGATAGAAAGAAAGCATGTCGACCGAATAATGGAAGGAGAATGGCCCGGCGATGATGCCCCCCGGGCGCAGATCGATGAAGCCGTTTCCGGAGCGGTGGGTCACCACTCTCCCGGAAGGCCGACCTTGTCATCCCGCCGGCACAAGTGTTGTGCGAGTGCGAGATTGATGTTCTGGCTCACGAACCGGACCGCTCCGTCCGCACAGACCACCTGAATGCCCCCGGTGTGCTGGCTGGCCAGTTCGCGGCGGTCGCCCCGGGCCGCCGACCCGTTGATCTCACCGTAAGTCGGGACGACATACCCGAACACCTTGTACAGGTCATAGTTGTTGTCTGCACACCGCGGTGCGGACGTGCCGGCCCAGAACGCGCCGAAGTGCCGCTCGACCGTGATTCCAGGCCGCGGCGCTGGCTGGACGGTATCGCGTTCGGACGCCATCCAGGTATTGCTGGCCCCGTCAAGGACGTCCCGAAGGTTGATGTTGCTGTTGACGTAGAAGATCCCCCGAGTGTCGAGGTTCGCCACGTCCGGACAGTTGTTGTCCATGGCTCCATGAATCGCGACGTAATTCGAAAGCCCGATTGAGACGAACGAGCCGCTCCCATACCGGACCGTCGTGGCGTCGTTGATCGCGGGGTTGCGATGAGGATCCGACGGACATCGGTAACCTGGGATGACGCTGCGAACATTCGCGAGGACGGTCGTGTTGTTCAGGTCCATCGGGTCGCCGACATTCAGCTTGTTGTAGAGTCCGATCTGGTCCATGTACGGAAGGATGTAAGCCCCCCAGGCCCAGCCGGTGCCGTTGGCCAAAGCCATTGACCCGCTCGCGGGGGGATGGGTGTGCTGGACTCCGATCGGAAAGACGCCGAGAGTCTCGTGGTAGTTGTGCATTGCCACCGCAATCTGCTTCAGATTGTTCTGGCACTGCGACTTACGGGCCGCTTCGCGCGCCTGTTGGACCGCAGGAAGCAGGATCGCGACGAGAACCGCGATAATGGCGATGACGACCAGCAGTTCGACCAGAGTGAAGCCCGAGCGGGCCCGCCTTGGAAGCAACATGAAAGCTTGTCCCGAGAGCTGAATAAGGAGTTTCGCGTCCCGCGCGGAGGAAAATTCCCGGCCGGACGTGTGACCCATGAGTCCCGATTGATGCCACAGACCCATAAACCGGCGTTGATTATGGTCCTGGACGGTCAACAGACAAGTCGTCACTGATGCAACCTTGTGCAATCTTCAGGTTCTCGTGGACCTCAGCGTGTCAAATGGTCACAGTTTCGCCAGAGACCCCCGCAGCCGCTTCCCACGAGGAACACCGCGTTGCATAATTGCACGCTGATGTGATTCACGGGTCGCGAACCCGAAGGTCGACGTCTTCTTGAAGAGGCCCACCGATGCTGCCGTTTATTGATGACATGCAGTTCCATACCCGGCGGTACTTCTTCCAGAAGGGGGCCGCGGGTCTCGGCGGAGCCGCTCTGGCATCCTGCCTCAACCCGCAGCTCTTCGCGAACACCGCCGCTCCGGTTCCGGTCGACGCCCCGGCGGCGCTCAAGACCTTCCATCACAAGCCGACCGCCAAGCGGGTCATCTGGCTGTTCATGGCCGACGCGCCGTCGCAGCTCGATCTCTACGACTACAAGCCGAAGCTCGCCGAGTTCTTCGACAAGGACCTGCCGGACAGCATCCGCAACGGCCAGCGGATCACGACGATGACCTCGGGCCAGGCCCGGTTCCCGTGCGCGCCGTCGATCTTCAAGTTCGCCCAGCATGGCCAGTCGGGAGCGTGGATCAGCGAGCTCCTGCCGAACATCGCCAACATGGTCGATGACATCACGATCGTCAAAACGGTCAACACCGAGGCGATCAACCACGCCCCCGCGATCACATACATCCAGACCGGCAGCCAGATCCCCGGCCGGCCGAGCATGGGAGCCTGGGCGTCCTACGGCATCGGCAGTCCGAACGAAAACCTGCCGTCGTTCGTGGTCCTCGTTTCGCGGCTCTCGACCGGGGCGACTCCGCAGGCGCTCTTCTCGCGGCTGTGGGGATCGGGATTCCTGCCGACCCGCCACCAGGGGGTGAGCCTCCGCTCTTCCGGCGACCCGGTGCTGTATCTCAGCGATCCGACCGGCGTCGACAAGGAGACCCGCCGCAAGATGCTCGACGGCCTCGCCGAGCTCAACCAGCAGCGATACGCCGAGATGGGAGACCCGGAGATCGTCTCGCGGATCGCCCAGTACGAGATGGCGTTCAAGATGCAGACCTCGGTCCCCGAGCTGACCGACATCTCGAAGGAGCCGAAGGAAGTCCTCGACATGTACGGCCCCGACGTCACGAACCCGGGAACGTTCGCCTACAACTGCCTCCTGGCCCGCCGGCTGGCGGAGCGGAACGTCCGCTTCACGCAGGTCTTTTTGCGAGGCTGGGACCACCACGGCGGCCTGCCGGGGAACATCCGGGCCCTCGCGCCGCAATCGGACAAGGCGAGCGCCGCGCTCGTCTGGGACCTCAAGCGTCTCGGGATGCTCGACGACACGCTCGTCGTCTGGGGGGGCGAGTTCGGCCGCACCGTCTACTCGCAGGGGACGCTCACCAAGGACAACTACGGCCGCGACCACCATCCGCGGAACTTCACGATGTGGATGGCCGGGGGTGGCGTGAAGAAGGGGCTCGTGTACGGCGAGACCGACGACTTCAGCTACAACGTCGTCGACAAGCCGGTGCACATCCACGACCTCAACGCGACGATCCTTCACTGCCTGGGTGTCAACCACGAGCAGTTGACCTACAAGTTCCAGGGACGCGACTTCCGCCTGACGGACGTCCATGGAACGGTCGTGAAGGACATCCTCGCCTGACGTCGCCTCCCGCTCGTCAGTAGCCATCTCGCTCCGCCGAGATGAGCAAGCGTCTGCCCACGTCCATTTTACGAAATCCGCCCAATCGGGATTCCACGTCGATTGTGCCCTCGCTC
>JAEYWB010000427.1 GCA_023429275.1 Planctomycetota bacterium | reverse complement strand
GTCCCCCGGCTTCACCCAGCAGACGATTCGGCGGGCGATCGCTCCGGTGATCTGGCGGACGACCATCGGCCGGTGGGGGGCCGCCGTCTCCTGGAGAATCAGGGCGACCTGCTCGTTCTCGCGGGCCGACTCGGGGCGGAGAGCATTCAGGAATTTTCCCGCACGGTACCGCAGCCCGATCACCCGCACCCCCATCGGAACGCGGTTGATGTGAACGTTGAAGATCGACAGGAAGATCCCGATCTGGATCGCCGGGCCGCCGATGTCGGGGTCGTGGTCGATCTCGTCGATCGCCACCACCTTTCCGTCCGCCGGCGCCACAACGACGCCCGGTCCCTCGGGAATCCGGCGGCGCGGATTGCGGAAGAACCAGGTGATCAGGATGCCGATGACCGCGAGAGTCGCCGCCGCCAGCCAGAGGACGACTTTGACCCAGGTCGCGAACGGATAGCGGCTCGCGACGATCGCGCACACCAGGGCATACCCGAAGAACAGGGCGTCAAAGACAAACAGCTCCGCCAGCCCGGCACGGGCAAACGGCAGCTGGTCGCGCCAGCGGAACGGGTCGTCCTGGGGCTCCCAGTAGTAGCCCCCCTGGTTCCGGTAGAACTTGATGTCCCGCGGATCGAGAACTTCGTGCGGGCAGACGTTGCGGTCCCCCTTGCGAAGGAGCTTCATCCGGGCGACATAGCCGCGGCGGAACGTCTTGAGCCAGGCGCGGCGGACGTAGCCCCAGAGGAGCTCCAGCTTGATGATGACCCCGCCGCCGGGCTGAATATCCCGGATCTGGGGGTCCATCGGCATCAGGTCGCGGAGCGGATAGTCGGGCATGGATCCGGGAGAAGTGGGTCGGTCTGCGAAACCGGAAGAATAGGGCGTTACCCGGCGCGGGGCGAGCGTCCGCTGTCGAGCGACCGGATCAATCTCCTGCCCGGCGTCATCTCTGGTTGCCCCCGGATGGTCCGGTTGGGCCCCAACATCCTGAAAAGTCGTTCTGAGGGGCTCTGTGCGATACAGTGCGATCTTCGACGCCCGACGTGGAGGTTGGCATGCCTGCGGTGACGGTTCACTTTCTACCGACGTTGCTCCCCGCGGCCCTGGCGGCGATTCCGGGAGGCCCCGAGTCCTTTCGAACCGCATCGGCGGTGGTCATCGACGTGCTGCGGGCCTCGACAACAATCATTCATGCCCTGGCGGCCGGGGCGACTCAGGTGGTGCCGACCGAGTCGGTCGATCAGGTCCGCCGACTGCAGGTCAGCCTCCCGACGACCGATCTCCTGACCGGCGGAGAGCGACACGGCGTCCGGATCGAAGGTTTCGACCTCGACAACTCGCCGCAGAGCTATCGGGCCGATGTGGTTCGCGGAAAGACGATCCTGTTCACGACGACCAACGGCACGCGGGCTCTTGCGGCGGCGCGGGACGCCGGTCACGTCTTCATCGGCGCGTTCGTGAACCGCGCAGCCCTGGTCGAGACCCTTCGGACGGTCAACCAGGACGTCCATCTTCTCTGCGCGGGAACGGACGGAATCATCACCGCCGAGGACTGCCTGTTCGCCGGAGTCGTCGCCATGGACCTGGCGGCGAACGCGGGATTCCAGCTTTCCCCCGACGCCTCGACGCTGATGGCCCACGAACTCGCCAGGGTGCATGGCCGAAGCCCCGAAGGAATCCGTGGAGTTCTGGAATCGAGCCGCGGCGGCCAGAACCTGCTCGAGCTCGGCTACTCCCACGACGTCGAACGCTGCGCCTCCGAGAACCTGTTTGACTCGGTTCCGGAATGGAGCGCCACCACCGGAACGATCCGGCTTCGTCAGGGGGCGTCCGGACAGGAGCAGTTTCAGATCTGAGCTTGACGAACCATTCGTGGCCGCCGATCGACCGAAGGCGCCTCCTGTCGGCCCGGCCCAGCGTTAACGCCCCCTGGCCTTCAGGAAGGTTTGGCAATGAAGATGAGAGCGATTCCCGGTTGGATTCTCCTTGCGGTCGTTGCGATCGCGCTCTGGTCGCAGTGGCCCGTGAATGGCCAGGCGCCATCGAAGCCCCCCCTCGCCACGCTGCGGCCGGCTGGAGACGGCAAGACCGACGACACCGCCGCACTCCAGGCGGCGATCGACGCCGGCACCGGTCGTCTCGAGCTGCCGCGCGGCACCTTTCGTCTCACGCGGCCCCTGGAGATTCATCTCGCAAAGACCGGCCCGTTTGCCGTTTACGGCGGCGGATCGGCCCGGCTGGTGATGAATGGACCGGGGCCCGCCATCAGAATCATCGGCAACCATGGGGGGACCGCCGCCCCGAAGACGGTGAAGCCCGAGGTCTGGGCCGGAGAGCGGATGCCTCTCATCGACGGCCTCGAGATCTTCGGCGACGATCCCGAAGCGTGCGGAATTGAAATCGAAGGGACGCTCCAGCCGACAATCACCCGCGTGACGGTCCGCGGCGCCAAGCACGGCATCCACATCGTCAAGCGGAACCGGAACGTCCAGATTTCCGACTGCCACATCTACGACAACAGCGGCGTCGGGATCTACCTCGATGGCGTCAACCTGCACCAGATCAACATCGTCGGCAGCCACGTCAGCTACAACCGCGAAGGGGGGATCGTCTGCCGGGGAAGCGAGATCCGCAACATCCAGATCGGCACCTGCGACATCGAGGGGAACCAGGCCCTTGCGGGGCCGCCCGCGGCGAACGTCCTGTTTGATGTCACCGAGGGGTCGGTCCGCGAGGGGGCGATCGTCGGCTGCACGATCCAGCACGACCACGACGCTCCCGGTTCGGCGAACATCCGGCTCGTCGGGCGCGAGGCAGAGCCGATGAAGGTCGGCAACATGTCGATCGCCAACAATGTCTTCAGCGACGTCGCGGTCGGGATCGACATCCAGCATGCCCGCGGCGTCAGCATCACCGGCAATACGTTCATGGAATGTTTCGACGCCGCGATCCACGCCGTCGGCTCGTCAAACCTCGTCCTGTCGGGGAACGTCGTCGACCGCAATCCCGACTACAAGGACGAGGTCAGCAGCAACATGATCTCGCTCGACAAGTGCCGGGACAGCCTGATCGACGGCTGCCATCTCGCGTCGATCCGGTCCCCCGACGGCGCGATCGTTCTGAAGGACTGCACCTGGTGCCAGGTCACGGACTGTGCCCTGCTCGATTGCGAGGCGACACGCGTTCTGCTGAAGGGCTGCGGAGAATGCCGGGTCTCGAGCCTGCTCATTCGCCGCCGCGATGGGGATCTGGCAACAACCGCCGTCACGGACGAAAACGGACAGAACAATCGGATCGACCCGTAAAACGTGAACTGTTGTCAGTTTGCGGCAATCCGTTGCCGCGTGAGGCTCTGGAGGCCCACAAACAGCGTCCCCAAACGGCGCCCCGAGCCAGATCGCCGAAAACTGACAACTTCGGTTGCTTGACGCTCGCGCGGGAACCGATATCTTCCGAGCTTCCCACCCGAAACGGTGGGTGTTGGGGCGGTAGCTCAATTGGTTAGAGCACTGGACTGTCGATCCAGAGGTTGCGGGTTCGAGTCCCGTCCGCCTCGCTGAAAAGCGAACCCCGCGGTACGACTGATGTCGCCGCGGGGTTTGTTGTTTTCCGGGCCTCTCCGAAACCATCGCTTTCGATGGATGCGTCGCAGAAGCGACCGGAATATCGATACTTCAGCCTGCTTCAGTCAGTGCTCGCTCGACCGCCGAGGACGACGACCTTGGATGGCGTGCCGCCGACCTTGAAGGTCGCCGCAATACGGCGGTCGACGACGTTCAGCACGGAGAGCGTGCCGTCGCCGGGATTCGAGAACACTCCCCGCCGCTGGTCAGCGTCGAAGCCGATGGCGTGATGACCGTTGTGCCCCTCGACGCGGCTTGCCCCCACCTCGACCAGTGAGTCGACCTTCACGTCGCTCCAGTCCCCGTTCTGGTCGGGATCGAGCTGCAGGACCGTCAGGCGGTCTGGTGC
>JAEYWB010000392.1 GCA_023429275.1 Planctomycetota bacterium | reverse complement strand
CTCGCGCGGGGCGAGGTCGGTTGCGGTCCGCTTGTCACTGACCTGGGTCTCCATCTGGGCGCTTTGAAAATAACGGACGGCGCGGAGAGCCTGGGCGTCCCGCCCGCCGGGGGGGAGTCGTCGCACGATGAACTCGAAGTCGGCGGCGGTGTTCAGCGCATGCCGCTCGCTCTTCCCGCCGGTCCGGCTCGTATAGACGTGCCCGGTCGTCTGGACGTCGACCCTGACCTGGAACGGGCGCTGATCGGTCGCCGGCTGCGAGAGCGTGACGGGCTCAGCGACTGCCGAGGCGGAGAAGAGGGCCGCGCCGAGGAACGTCAACCAGCCGCTTCGCGCCGATCCGCGAACCGCCGTCCGTGTTTCGACTCCGTTCATCGTCGACATCCTCCTGCCTCGGGCTCGCAGTCCGCGGCTCCCTGCCGCGGCCCATCTGAACAAAAGTGAGCTCCGGAAAATCCGGCGCACATATATCAGCGATGGCCATTTTCGTGAAGAGGAGGTCGAACGGACCGCCGAAGGTCCTCCCGCCGCCTCTGGGGAGACCGAGGAGGCGGCGGCATCCTGTTTCAGGTCTGGGAGGGAGGATGAAAGCTGAGCGTCTTCCCTTCGATCTTCACGATGCCGCGCTTCTTGAGTGAGGCGACCAGTGCGGCCAGGGCCGCTTCGGAAAGCTCGGCGTGAAAGTGATTGCGGAGCGACGCGAGCAGAGCCTTCTCGGTCCGCGGCATCGCCCGGTTGCGCTTCTTCAAGAATTCGACGGCACGGTCGATCCGCGTCGGCTTCTGATCTCCGGGCTTGTGATAGCCGGGCTTCTGATGGCCGGGCTTGTGGTCGCCGAGTGAGGAGGAACGCTCGATCCGGACTCCCCGGGCCCTCAGGTGCTCGATGAGCGGGTCAAAGCCGCAATCCTTGGAGACGATCTGGAATGAGGCGGCGGGATTCGTCGCCGCGAGATGGCCCAGGTGGTAAGCCATCTGGAAGTCCAGTGCGTTCTTCCCGGGGGTCTCGAGCGAGACGTACTCGACGTTGGTGCCGAGCGGCTGCAGGCTGGCCGCGAGGGATACGGGAATCCTGGTCTGATGCGGGCCGAGAAAGACCCTGACTTGCGACTCCCGGAGGAGGGCGAGGTCGCGGGGCTGGACATTCTCGAAGTCGACCAGGACGAAGTTGGGCATAGTCCAGCGTACGTCAGGACCGCGATCGGCCGGTGTGAGCTTTGGCGCGGCGACATTGAATACCGGTCGCGCGGCGCGGGGACGCCGGCGTCGGTCAGGTCGCATCGGTTGTGACACCTCTTGCGATTCCGCCGGTCGGATCGAGTGCGCCGGCCTGTCGGAAGGAGATCTTCGCATGGCCGATGTTTCGAAGCCGAAACATCCGGCACTTTCGTCGCACTGAGGCCTGTTGAGCCGTTGGCGACTGAAACCTGTAACGATTCCGCAACATCGACGCATGCTTCCGGAAACACGTGGTAGGGTTTCAACACATTCTGGGGAGACTCTGTCGAGAGTCCTCTCAAAGTTAGAGGTTAGAGGTTAGAGGTTAGAGAGACGCACGCGGGCCGGCCGTCTTCTCTCTAACCTCTAACCACTCACCTCTAACCCCCGTCCCGTGGAAAACACCATTCGCGGTTAACGACCGCGGCGCACTCATGGCAGACCTCAGCACACCTTCGATCGTTCTCGCCGTCGCAATGGGCCTGTTCACGGCCATTGCCGCGATCTGGGACCATCGCTTCATGAAGATCCCCAACAAGCTGACCCTTCCGGTCTTCGCGCTGGGCTGGATCTATCAGGGGGTGTTCCACGGACCGTACGGGCTGCTCAACGGCCTCGGCGGATTCGTCGCCGGCTTCGGAATCCTCTTCCTCCTGTGGATGGTCGGAGGGGGGGGCGGCGGCGACGTGAAGCTGATCGGCGCCCTGAGCGTCTGGCTCGGTTATCGCATGACGCTAGCTGTCCTTCTCGTCAGCGTCCTCCTCGTCGTCGTCCTCACCGGCCTCACTCTCCTCTACGGCGTCATGCGCCGCGGAATGCGGGCGACAAAGGACCAGTACCTCGCCACGGGAAAAGGGAAGCCGACCCTCAAGGAAAGCATTGAGAAGAAACAGGGACGCCGCGTGATGGCATTCGCCTTCCCGGTCTGCGTCGCCACCTGGATCGTCCTCGCCTGGATGCTCCCCCGGGTCGACAAGCAGGTCCGCGCCGCGGAAGAGAAGCGTCTGAACGCAGCGGCAAACGAGACAGGCAAGGCGGCCGGGAAGCCTGCTGACCAGTCCGATCGGCCGGCCGGGACCGAGGGGCCCAAGACCGACGCTCCGGTGAAGAGTGAGGCCCCGGCAACAACCACGGTGCCGCCAGCCGATGCCGACGTTCCCGTAAAACCGGACGCCGCACCCGCCCGGTGAACACAGCCCCGCGGGAAGTGAGAGCACCTTCCGCAAAACCTCGCCCCACACATGGTCACTCATCCGACAACCGCCGAACGTCGCCGCCGTCGCGGGCTCCTGAGCATGGAGCTCGTCCTGACGCTGCCGATCCTGGGAGTCCTTCTCCTGGGTCTGTTCGAGTTTTCGATGCTGTTCTTCGCCCGAGGGGATGTCGTCGACGCCTGCCGGGCCGGAGCCAAGCAGGCGACGCT
>JAEYWB010000350.1 GCA_023429275.1 Planctomycetota bacterium | reverse complement strand
TGTTTATAAGATACTGGTCCTAACTCTCGGCGACTGACGACTCGGCCCTGGTCTGGAACGACGGGATCGCCTCGATCATCGTCCCGGAAGACGGCAAGTACATCATCCAGATCCGCGACGCCGCCTACACCGGCGACGGTCGGGCCTATTACCTGCTGAACATCGGCAAGTTCCCGCGGCCGAGGGGGATCATCCCTGGCGGCGGCAAGCCGGGCGAAAAGGTTGCGGTCAAGTTTCTCGGCGACATCGGCGGTGAGTTCGTCCAGGAAGTCCAGCTTCCGACCGAGCCGATGAACCGCTTTCTGCTGAACGTCCAGGATGGCGGCGGAATCGCGCCGTCGCCCCATCTCTTCCGCGTTTCCGAGCTCGACAACGTCATCGAGCAGGAGCCGAACGAAGCGACCTCGCAGATCACGACTCCCGCTCCGGCGGCCCCGGTCGCTTTCAACGGTTGTCTCGACAGGCCGGGGGATCAGGACTACTTCAAGTTCACGGCGAAGAAGGGGCAGGTCTTCGATGTTGAGTTCTTCGGTCGACGTCTCCGGTCGGCGGCCGACGGTGTCCTGTACGTCTGCAACAAGGACGGCAACGGGATGGCGAGCAACGATGACAGCCGCGGGCCGGACAGCTACATCCGCTGGACCTGCCCGAACGATGGCGAGTACTCGATCCTCGTCCATGACCACCTTCGCAACGGTGGTCCTGCTTACACCTATCGCGTCGAAATGACTGCGGTCAAGCCGCAGGTTCGGGCGTCGACGGTCGACTTCGAACGCTACCAGCAGCCGCAGCTTGTCGTCCCGCAGGGGGGAGGCATCGGCGTGCAGGTGACGGTGACCCGCCAGGACATGGGGGGACCGGTCTCGTTCAAGAGCGACGATCTGCCTGCCGGAGTCAGCATCGAGTGCCCCGAGATCTGGCGCGGCGGCGCGACGATGCCGGTCGTGCTCTATGCCGCTCCCGACGCTCCGGTGGCGGGCAAGTTCTCGAAGATCCTCGTCCACTCGGCCGACCCGGCTCAGCCGAACCTCAATGTCGAGGGGCCGCTGATGCAGAATGTCCTGCTGGTTCTTGGCCCGAACCAGCAGTCTGTCTGGTCGGAAGAACAACTCCGTCTGCCGGTCGTCGTCTCCGAGGCCCTGCCGTTCAAGGTCCGGATCGAGCCCCCCAAGGTGCCGATCGTTCGAGGCGGGGCGCTGAACATCAAGGTCATTGCCGAGCGGTCCGAAGACTTCAAGGGGCCGATCCGCGTTCTCCTGCTGCAGAATCCGGCCGGTATCAGCTCGAGCAACTCGGTGGACATCAAGGAGAACGAGACCGAGGCGATCATTCCGCTGAACTGCAACGGCAACGCCCCGACGGGTGTGTGGCCGATCGCCATCCGGGCGCAGGCCGAGATGCCGCGGGAAGGGCAGCCGATGCCGCAGCAGGGGGGCCGCCGCCGTCGCAATGGTCGCGTCGAGACCTGCACGCCGTTCGTGCCGATCACAATTGAAGAGCAGTACGTCAACTTCGAGCTCTCGCAGGCCGCGGTCGAGCAGGGCAAGGAGGCGGTCATGTCCGCCAAGGTGACGAAGCGGAAGGATTTTGAAGGGGAAGCGGTCGCGACCCTCGTCGGCCTCCCGGCGAACTCGACCGCCGAACCGGTCAAGATCACCAAGGAGACCTCCGAGTTCACGTTCACGATCAAGACCGCCGCCAACACTCCTCCGGGAAACAACCAGAACCTCTTCTGCCAGGTCCTCATCCCGGAGAACGGCGACAACGTGATCCACGCGGTCGGCAAGGGACGTCTGCGGGTCGACACTCCGCCGCCGCCGAAGCCGAACGCTCCTCCGCCGATGCCCATGCCGATGGCCGCAGCTCCCCCTCCGATGCCGGCGGCGACTCCTCCGAAGCCCCTCTCGCGTCTTGAACAGCTCCGGCTGGAACAGAAGCAGAAGGAAGAAGCCGCCAAGGCCGCAGCCGGCGGCAAGTAGGCGAAGGACATTTGAATCGGTCTCTGTGAGCTCTGTGCCCCGGCGGCAAAGAGTTTTGGCCACAGAGATCACAGAGGACACAGAGAGTTCAGGCCCCTCCGCCTCGCGGCGGCGAGGGTCATTTACGACCGAGACCGATATGATCCGAATTCGTTTTGCTCTGGCTCTCGCGACCGCATCCGTATTCGCGTCGTCCGCCTCGGCGGCCGATCTTGCCGAGCTGCGGGTCAGCCCGACGACGGTCAACCTGACCACTTCGCATGACCGCCAGGGGGTGGTTGTGCAGGCGGTCTTCACCGACGGGATCACCCGCGACGTCACGGCGACCTCCAACTGGGCGCTCGGGCAGGAAGGGATCGTCCGACGGGACGGGAATGTGCTCTATCCCGCGGCCGACGGAGCGACTGAGCTCAAGGTCGAGTTCGGCGGCAAGATGCTCAGTATCCCGGTCAAGGTGGAACGGGCTGCCGAGGTGAAGCCGGTCAGCTTCAAGCTCGACGTCATGCCGGTCTTCATGAAGGCAGGCTGCAACACGGGAAGCTGCCACGGAGCCGCCCGCGGCAAGGACGGATTCCGCCTCTCGCTCTTCGGTTACGACCCGGACGGAGACCATCACCGCATTACCCGTGAACTCCCCGGCCGCCGCGTCGACCTGGCCGTTCCCGAAGCGAGCATGATGGTCGAGAAGGCCGTCGGCGATGTTCCGCACACGGGTGGCAAGCGTTATGAGAAGACGAGCGAACTTAATCAGCTCATCGTGAAGTGGATCGCCGCCGGCACCCCGCAGGACCCGGCCGACATCCCGACCTGCACCGGCCTCGAGCTCTATCCGCCGAACGGCGTGCTCGATGGCCAGGGAGAGACGCAGAAGGTCACCGTTCGCGCCACCTATTCGGATGGCACCGATCGGGACGTGACCCACCTGGCGCTGTTCCTCTCGAACAACGAGAACTCGGCATCGATTTCCCCCGAAGGGATCGTGACGGCCGGGGCTCGTGGCGAAGCGTTCATCATGGCCCGGTTCGCGACCTTCACGGTCGGCAGCCAGTACATCGTTCTGCCGAAGGGGCTGCAGTACCAGGAGCAGCCATTCGAGGCGGCCAACTATGTCGACCAGCTCGTCGCCGCCAAGCTGAAGAAGCTCCGGATCCACCCGTCAGGTCAGTGCACGGACGAAGAGTTCGTCCGCCGGATCTATCTCGACCTCGTCGGCATCCTGCCGACGAAGGAAGAGTACGTGGCCTTCATGGCGGACTCCGATCCAGCCAAGCGGTCGAAGAAGATCGAAGAGCTCCTCGGACGCAAGGAGTTCACCGAGATGTGGGTCTCGAAGTGGGCCGAGCTGCTGATGATGCGGTCCTCGAACCAGGTGAGCTACAAATCGATCGTCCTTTACTACCAGTGGCTCAGCGACCAGATCGCCAACAACGTCCCGCTCGACAAGATGGTCCAGGACCTCCTGTCGTCGAGCGGCGGGACGTTCAAGGTGCCGCAGACCAACTTCTATCAGATCGAGCGCGACCGCCTGAAGCTGGCGGAAAACGTCGCCCAGATGTTCATGGGGATGCGGATCCAGTGCGCCCAGTGCCACAACCATCCGTTCGACCGCTGGACACAGGACGACTACTACAACTTCGCCGCCTTCTTCTCGCAGGTCGGCCGCAAGGCGGGTGAAGACCAGCGCGAGCAGATCATCTTCAACGCCGGCGGGGGCGAAGTGCCGCATCCCGTGACGGGCAAGAATGCGGTCCCGCACTTCCTTGGAGGGGGCAAGGCCGACCTCAAGCCGGGGGATGACCGCCGCGTCGTCCTCGCGAAGTGGCTCGCCAGCCCGGCCAATCCCTACTTCGCCAAGAACTTCGCGAACCGCGTCTGGCAGCACTTCTTCGGCATCGGCATCGTCGAGGAGATCGACGATGTCCGGATCTCGAACCCCGAGTCGAACCCTGAGCTGCTCGAGGCGATGGCGAAGAAGCTGACTGAGACGAACTATGACTTCAAAGGTCTCGTCCGCGACATCTGCAATTCGAAGACCTACCAGCGGTCGACGCAGCGGAACGAGAGCAACATGACCGACGAGCGGAACTTCGCTCACCAGACGATCCGCCGGATCAAGGCGGAGTCGATGCTGGACATCATCAGCCAGGTGACGAACACCAAGGACAAGTTCCGCGGCCTCCCGCGCGGGGCCCGGGCGGTCCAGATCGCCGACGGAGCGACGACGGACTACTTCCTGACGACCTTCGGCCGCGCGACCCGCGAGACCGCCTGCTCGTGCGAGGTGAAGATGGAACCGACGCTCTCGCAGGCCCTGCACCTGATGAACGGCGACCTCGTCAACTCGAAGATGCAGCAGGGGGGCGTGATCAAGGCGGTCATCGACCAGAAGCTCACCCCCGAGCAGACGATCGAACAGCTGTACATCACCTGTCTCGTCCGCAAGCCGACCGAGGCGGAAATGAACGCCCTCAAGCCGCTCCTGGCTGAAGGGACCGACAAGAACAAGGGCGTGGAAGACATCTTCTGGGCCCTGATGAACAGCCGCGAGTTTTTGTTTAATCACTGATGCAGGGATTCAGGAACTAGGAGTCAGGATCCAGGAGAGCCTGGATCCGCTTTTCCCAGATCCTGCATCCAGACTCCTGGATCCTGATGCCTTCTCAGCTCCTCGACCCGCCGATCTCCCGCCGTCTGACCGACGGGCTGATCAGCCTGCGCTCAGCAGGAATGCTGATGACGCCAGAGGAGTTCGAGGCGATTCCGCGGAGGGAGTGGGACGAAAACTACCGTTACGACCTCCTTCACGGGATCCTGGTCGTGACGCCATTCGCCGGATTTGGTGAGACCAGACCGAACGACGAGTTGGCATTCCTTTTGCGAACCTACCAGCGAACGCCGGAAGGGAAGGTTCTCGACGACACGGTGTACGAGCATTATCTCCAATGTGGAGATTCGATGCGGCGCATTGATCGCGTCCTCTGGACGGGTTTGGGACGCGCTCCACGGCCGCGGGAGGATATCCCCACGGTCGCAATCGAGTTCGTTGCCGATTCCGCTCGCGACCGGAAACGCGACTACGAAGACAAACGAATTGACTACCGGCAGGTTGGAGTCAAGGAGTACTGGGTGATCGATCGCTTTCGTCGGCAGATGACTGTCTTCCGAGGCGAAGGCGAACCGACGATCGTCGGCGAGGGGGGCGTTTACAAGACGGATCTGCTCCCCGGATTCGAGCTCCCCCTCTCCCAGCTCCTGTTCCACGCCGATCGAGACCGCGAGTAACGCCGCCGCCCAACTGCCCACCTGAGTCCACCCGCCTTGCCGGTTCGTCCTCCCCGCAAGACACGCAGAATCCATCCCGGGTTTCGATGAGTTTCAAGATGCTTCGTCACGTCACGTTCACGCTGCTGACGCTCGCCGCCGTCCCCGCTGGCGGACTTCTGTTCGCCGAAGACAAGCCGGCTGAGAAGATCACCTACAACGACCATGTCCTCCCGATCTTCCGTGCCAAGTGCGGCTCGTGCCACAACGGCAACGACAAGAAGGGTGGACTCGTTGTCGACAACTTCCAGGGGCTGATGGCCGGGGGGAGCTCCGGGACGGTCGTCGAAGGGGGAGACTCGGGCTCGAGTTACCTCTGGAGCCTCGTGAATCACGAGTCCGAGCCGAAGATGCCTCCGAACGCATCGAAGCTGCCCGACAACGAGCTCGCACTCATCAAGAAGTGGATCGACGGCGGTCTGCTGGAGACCTCCGGCAGCACGGCGAAGATCAAGAAGTCGATGTCGGTCGCCAAGATCGAGGTGACCGGGGCCCGTCCCGCTGTCATCTCGATGCCGCAGAAGTACCTCGGCGATCCGCAGGTCCGGCCCTCCACGGTCAACGCCGTGACCGCTCTGGCCACGAGCCCCTGGGCGCCGCTCGCCGCGGTCTCGGGCCACCGCCAGGTGACGCTGTTCAACACGCAGACCGCCGAAGTCCTCGGCGTGCTTCCCTATCCTGAAGGGCAGCCGCACATCATCAAGTTCAGCCGGACCGGGGACCTCGTCCTCGTCGGCGGCGGCCGGGGCGGCGCGTCGGGCAAGGTCGTCGTTTATGACGTCAAGACGGGCGAACGAAAGATCGAAGTGGGCGACGAGTACGACGCGGTCCTCGCGGCGGACATCAGCCCGGATCAGACGCTGATTGCCCTCGGCGGTCCGAAGAAGATGCTTCGGGTCTATTCGACCTCGACGGGGGAACTCCTGTTCGAGCAGAAGAAGCATACCGACTGGGTGACGGCGATCGAATTCAGTCCGGACGGCGTGCTCCTCGCCTCGGCCGACCGGGCCAATGGCCTCGTGATCTGGGAATCGGAAACGGGGAAAGAGTTCTACAACCTCGTCGGTCACCAGGGAGCGATCAACGACGTCTCCTGGCGTCCCGACAGCAACGTCGTCGCGTCGGCCAGCGAAGACAACACGATCCGCCTGTGGGAGATGAACAACGGGACCGAGATCAAGAAGTGGAACGCCCACGGGGGCTGTGCGGCGGTCGACTACACCCGCGACGGCCGTCTCGCCTCGACGGCCCGCGACCGGGTCGTCCGGCTCTGGAGCGGTGACGGCGCCCAGATCAAGGAGTTCCCCGGCATGACCGACCTCGGGATGGAGGTCGCCTACGACAACGAGTCGAACTTCATCCTCGGCGGCGACTGGAGCGGCATGGTCCGGATCTGGAACACCGCCGACGGCGCACTGCTTCACCAGATCAACACGAACCCGCCGACGATCGACCAGCAGATCGCCGCGGTGACTCAGGCGGTCACGGCAGTTGAGGCCGATGCCCAGCAGAAGGGGGCGCAGCTTGCCGGTGTGCAGAAGGCTGTGAACGACCGCAAAGTCCTGGCCGAGCAGGCAACAGCTCAGATGAATGCCGCCAATGAGGCGAGCAAGAAGGCCGCCGAGGCCAAGGCCGCTGCCGAGAAGGCTCTCGCCGAAAAGACCGCGGCCCTGCAGCAGGCCGAAGCGGCCCTCAAGCAGGCGGAGCAGGCGGTTGCGGCAGCGAAGGCGGCCTACGAGAAGAGCATGAAGGATCAGATGGGGGCCGCGACGAATAAGGACGGTATGGCCAAGTTGACGGCCGACGCGACCACTGCCGCCCAGCAGGCCCAGGCGGCGGAAAAGGCCGCCCAGGAGAATGCCGCGAAGGCGAAGGCGGCAGCGGATAAGGCTGTCGCCGAAGCCCCGGCGAAGCCTGAAGAGACCAAGGCGATGCAGGAGATCGCTGCGGCACTTCAGGCCGCTCAGCAGAAGGCGGCAGCCGTGAAGGCGCAGCTCGAGCGTCTCAATGCGGCCAAGGCACAGGCTGCGGCCCAGGCGGCGGCGCCCGCCGCGCCGAAGTAGTGGAC
>JAEYWB010000383.1 GCA_023429275.1 Planctomycetota bacterium | reverse complement strand
GGGCTTCGTAGTCTTCCATGGAGGCGGCGGCGTCCGCCATCTCCCCGTCGAGCTGGTCCTGGTTGTTGAGCTTCTTCGCCATGGCAAGCGTCTTGAGCGCCTCCTCGAGACTCTTCATGTCCCGGACGCTCTGGGCCATCTGCTGGAGCTCCATCTTCGAGAGATCCATCGACTCCATCGCCTGCTGGAGAGCCTCGGTCGAGAGCTTGCCGTCCTTCGCCGATTCGAGCTGGTCCATCGCCCGCTGGAGAGCCGCCTGCATCGACTTCGCCCCCTGGTCCTTCGCGAGATCGGCGAGGTCGTCCATCTTCTTCTGGATCTGCCGCTGAAGCTCGGCCCGCTTCACCGGGTCTTCGGTCTTGGCGAGCCGCTGGAGATCTTCCTTGATCTCGTCCATCCTCCGCTCCATCGCCTCGGGATTCCCCTCCTGGAGCTCCTTCTGCATCTTGCGGAATTCGGAGAGATCGCCCGCGCCGAACTGCTGCTCGCTCATCTCCTTGTTCATCAGCGATTTGAGATCGTTGGCCAGCCCTCGGAACTTCTCGCCGAGCATTTTCTGGTCGGTGGTGAGGCGGTCGGCGTTCTGCTTCCGCTTCCCTTTCTCCATCTTCTTGAGGTCCTGCGTCACCATCTTCAGGGCCTGCTCGACCTGGTCGGAGTTCTCCTTCTCGACCTCTTTCCTGGCGAGTTCCGCCTTCCGCTTCTCGGTCGCCTTCTTGGCGTCCTCGAGGGCGACGAGCTTCTTGTTGACCTGCTCCGCCTCGGCGACGTTCCCGAGAATGTCGAACTGCGGGACAAACGCCGTCAGGGCGTAGAGCAGCGCCGCGGCCGCAACGACCCCGGCAAACCGGGCGCGGCGTGACTTCGATTCGACGTCGAACGGGACCACCCTGGCCGGATCGACCTTCGCCGCACGGGCTTCGGCATCTTTCCCGACGAGTGGCTTGTAGTCCCCTGCCGCGGCGTCCAGCATCGTCAATGTCAGGAAGAGGTCGCGCGTCTCATAACGCTGATCCACCACGCGGGCCGCCGTATCGAGCTTCGGCATCCGGACCGTGGCCAGGCTCAGGATGACCGCCACGGCGGGAATGACCCCCAGGGTGGCGGGGGTCAGGTAATCGGTCATCGGAACGAGGCCAGACCGGCTCAGACCGAGCGCGACCGCATAGACGCAGGCGGCACCGAACAGCATCCAGACGAAGCGGCGGGTCAGGAGCGATGCATACAGCCGCCAGGCGACGACCTTCAGCACTTTGCTGGAAGCGGGAAAACTGCCCATGGATGGCCTCGTGATCCGCACCGGTTCGGCAATGGAAACTCGACAGCTCGAACTACGTCAGGAGACGGCCGGCCGATGGGAAAAGTTCCATCGACGCGGTCCATATCCATCATCCTCAGCAGGCGGTGGACCGGACTGTTCGTTGTGCTTCAGCCGGTAGTCTGTCCGAAATCGTTGCGAAGAAACAACTTCTTTTCGTCAAAACGGCCGGCCGATTGCACGACAGGACCGGTTTTCGCAATCGAACAGGCCGCAGCCCGCCAGGCTGCCATGACCGTAAGCCGCTTGAAGCAAGCTGCTTACGTCACGCCGCGTCCTTCTTCTCGCTCGCCCCGGCCTGCTTGGTGATCTCCTCGCGGAGGTACTCGACAGCCTTGTTGAGCTGCTTGTCGTCGAACTTGGCCTCCTCGTGCCCTTCGGCGCGAGAGTCCTTCTTCTGCCGGGTCACCTGGTAGTCACGCATTTCCTGGTTCGAGAACCGGACTTCGTATCCGTCGTTCGGCTTCACTCCCCATTCGTCGTTCTCGTCGTCATCGGGCGAACGGTGAATGTTCTTGCCGCTCGGACGGTGGTACGTCGCGATCGTCAGCTTGAGCTTGCTCTTCCCTTCCTCGACGTCCATGACGTTCTGGACGCTCCCTTTCCCCCACGACCGCTCGCCGACGACGATCGCCCGGTTGTGGTCCTGCAGGCAGGCGCTGACGATCTCGCTCGCCGATGCGCTGAAACGGTTCACAAGGACCGCCATCGGGAAGCCGCTGTAGGTACCGAACTTCTTGGCGGTCCAGACGCGCTCGGGACTGTTCCGTCCCTCCGTGCTGACAATCTTCCCCTCGTCGACGAACAGGTCGGCGATCTGGATGGCCGACTGCAGGAAGCCGCCGGGGTTGAACCGCAGGTCGAGGATCATTCCCTTCATGCCCGCCGCCTTGAGCGTCTTGAGGGCATCCCGCATCTCGGTCGCGCTGCGGCTCGTGAAGTGAGTCAGCCGCACGTAGGCGATCTTGTTCTCCTGGTCGATCATGTAGTCCCACGTTCCGTCCGGCTGGTGGACCTCGCCGAGGACGGTGTCGAGCTGGATGATCTCCCGCTTCATGCTGACCTTCTTCACCTCATCGCTGGTCCCGCGCTTGTAACCGAAGCTGACGGTGACTCCCGGGTCTCCCTTGAGCATCTTGATCGCGGTCTGCATCTCCTTGCCGACAGGGAAGTCCTTGACCGGTTTCCCTTCGATCTCGACGACGCGGTCCCCCGACTGAATCCCCGCCTTGTAGGCCGGGCTTCCCGGGAGAGGGCTCGTCACGACGATGCTCCGCTCCGCTTCGTCGAACCGGACCTGGATGCCGACCCCGCCGAATTCCTGTTCGACCGCCTCGTTGAACTCCGTCAGCTCTTCCGGATTGATGTAGTTCGAATACGGGTCTTTCAGCTCGATCAGCATCCCGCGAACGGCCGCTTCGACCAGCTTGCGGCGGTCGACCCCGGTCACGTAGTTGCGGTCGATCTCTTCGAACGAGTCCGCGAAGATCCGCATCAGCTCGTAGTATTCGTCTTCCTTCGACAGAGCCGGCTTCTCGCCTTCCTTGGTCTCTTCCTTCCTGGCAATCTCCGCATCCTTGGCGGGAGCGGTATCGTCGGCCGGGAGGAAACTGAGCGAACCCGCAACCAGAAGGGCCGCGGCGGAGAGAGACGCGACCCACCACGTACGATGCAGACCGCGCATGCACTGACTCCACATTCAGGACGACCGGGCTCGGTCGCGAGATCCGTTCCCGCCGGATCGAACGACCCGGCGAACCAGGCAATTCTAGACAGGCCTCACCACCCAAAAAAAGGCCGGCTCCTCACGGCCGGCCAGGGACCGCTGCGCCGCAGGGTGGACATCGCGATCGACGGGTGTGTCGCGCCGGTGGAGGCGATGACCGGGTGACGCTCTTGTTGCAGTCTCCCGCGGGCAGCCAGCCATCTCCGATCAGCGAGCGATTCCGCTCAGGATCTCCTGGGCGATCTCCTCCGCGCCTTGTCGGGGCGTGATCGGAATCGCCCGGCATTCTTCGAGGTTACGGAACCACGTCACCTGCCGCTTCGCGAACTGCCGGGTGCGGGTCTTCACGCTCGCAATCGCCTCGTCTTCGGAGCATTTCCCTTCCAGCCAGTCGAGAAGCTCCTTGTAGCCCAGGGCCTGTCTGGCGGTCCGGCCATTTCCGGCGGGCCGCCGCTGCAGACGCCGGACCTCGTCGACAAGGCCGGCCGCGACCATGGCGTCGACCCGACGGTCGATCCGGTCGTGGAGCTCTTCACGAGGCCGGTCGAGCCACAGCACGTTCGGGGGGCGCAGCTCCGGAG
>JAEYWB010000330.1 GCA_023429275.1 Planctomycetota bacterium | reverse complement strand
CCGACTGGCGCACACGTCCGCAAGTGCCTCGCGAAGACGTGGGAGCCGAAACTCGAACCCCTCCTCAGCCAGACGCCGCGAGACGACGTATCGCCCGTAAAGGGCCAACTCCGGATCGGTCCGAAGGACAAGCGGAGCTCCGATCCGCACCATCCACTCCGCGGCCGGGAGTCCGAACGGCACTCCGAAAGCCCTCCGCAGCTCCTGCATGAAGTCCCGCTGCGAAACCGGCGACGGGGACGAGGAGATGTAGACGTCCCGCATCGACGAGTCGGTGATCGCCCGCTCGATCAGGCGGTTGAGGTCGGTCTCGTGAATCCAGCTGATCCCCTGCGTTCCCGACCCGACTCGTCCGCCAAGTCCGAGCCGGGCGATTCGCTTCAGCTTTGTCAGCGCACTCGCGCCAGCCCCCCGGTCGCGTCCGAGGACGAAGCTCGTCCGAAGAATCACCGGACGCTGCGTTGGCAGAAGGCTCTCACGAAACGCCTCCTCCCACGCCTTGGCGACAAACGGCGCAAATCCGTACCCCGTCGCCGAGTCCTCGGTGCAGACCACTTCGGGCGGGTCGCCATAGATATGAGCGGTGCTCATCTGCACCCACACAGGGGGCGGTGCCGCGACCTGCCGGCAGGCTTGTCCGAGAGCGCGAGTCGATTCCAACCGGGACCGGAGAATCTCGTCCTGATGGTCCGGCGTCTTGATGCAGTCGACGCTCCGGCCGGTCAGATTGACCAGGGCGCTCGCCCCCTCCAGCTCGCGGCACCACGCCCCCGGCGTCCGTGCGTCCCAGGCGACGTGCCGCCATGGTCCGGTGACCTTAGGAGCGTGCCGTGAAAGCAGGACGACGGATCGTCCAGGACGCGTCTGCGTGAGGTCCGCCGCGAGTGACAGCCCCACAAAGCCGCTTCCCCCCGCAATGATGATCGGACCTGCCCCTGACGAATTGTTCATGGTTCCATGGCCGAGTTGGTTCTTCGGCCACCCGCATTCTTCCGGAAGCGTTAACGCAGAATCCCGTCCACGCGGCGGGTGCGACAGAGCGCATGCGGATGGTGCGGACTCATTGAGGCTTTGATCCGGGTTTGACCACACCTGGGCTGTGTGTCGTCCGCTTCCATCCGAAATGCCTCACGATCGAGCGGGAAGGCAAGTCACCAGGCGGTGTTGGATCATCGACGAGCGTCGCGGCTTTATGTCGTCTGTAAGCTTGCGTAGGATCACGAGTCGATCGGAATGCTGACGTCTGACGTCGAACCTGGCCACTCTTCTCTCAAGGTGCCACGATGAGTCTTCTTCGCGCGATTGCCCTGTCTGCACTGTTATCGTTCGGAGCCGAGAGGGGCCTCGCTGAGGAGAAGCCGACGCCCGATAAGGCTCCGGCCCCTGAAACGACGACGCTCAAGATCCCGCTTTCCGAAAGCCAGGCCCTGGTCATTGAGCAGCCGACTGCGTTTCGGTTTCGTGTCACTCGCGATCCCGACGACGGATTCCGACCGGCTCTGGCTTTCAACGCCTTCAACGATCGCTTCAAGACCCATGGGCTCAAGCTGTTCATCGAGAAGGATTCCGAGAACAAGGTCGAGAACCTCGATCAGCTCAAGGCACGACTCGAGAAGGTCGGAAGGGGATTCGCTGACGGCTCAGTGGAGAAGAAGGTCAATGCCGAAGAGCTGAAGGTCGCGGCAAAGGGGGGACTCGGCTGCTACTGCGTGCTGACGGACGCCAGCCTGGCGGAAGTCAAGGAACCTCGGCCGGGCGACTTTGCCTATATCACGTTCGCATTCGTGAAGCTGGACGGCTTTGTGATCCACGGCAGGCTGTATTCGAACTCGAAGGACGACGCGAATTTTCGAAGCGCCTTGCAGATGATGGAATCCCTCTCGCTCGGCCAACCGGATCCGCCAAAGCCCGGGGAGCCACTGGCCCCACCCAAAGGAAAGGAAGACTCACCAGCGCCCCCGAAGTCCTGAGTCCTGATCTGATTCCCTCACTGGGCGGCGAGGATCTCCCGGACGAGCGACTCGGAGACACCATCGACAAGCTCAACGTGGCCCATCCGTGTCGGCAGGACGAACCGCAGCTTGCCCGCTTCGGACTTCTTGTCGAGCCGCATCCGCGCGATGAGCTCTTCGACCGGCCAGTGGCCGGGGGGGAGCTGCGTTGGGAGCTTGAGACCTTCCAACAGGGCGATCTGCCGCTGGGTCATCCCGGCGGGGATCCGGCCGAGACGGTCGGCCAGCCGGCTGGCGGCGATCATGCCGATCGAGACCGCCTCGCCGTGGAGGAGCTCTCCGTATCCCGCGATGGACTCGTAGGCGTGGCCGAATGTGTGGCCGTAGTTGAGGACGGCCCTGAGGCCGGTTCGCTCGTATTCGTCCTTCTCGACGACGTCGGCCTTGAGACGGCAGCTGCGGGCGATGGCGTGGCGGAGCGTGGCGGGGTCGCGGCGGTTGAGATCATCGACGTGTGACTCGAGCCAGTCGAAGAAGTCGGCGTCGAGGATGACGCCGTACTTCACCACTTCGGCCAGACCGGCTCGATACTCCCGATCGGGGAGCGTCGCGAGGACGCCGGTGTCGATCAGGACGCCGAGAGGTTGATGGAACGCGCCGATCAGGTTCTTGGCCTGGGGGTGATTGACCCCCGTTTTGCCGCCGACGGAGCTGTCGACGTCGGCGAGGAGCGTCGTCGGGCACTGCACGAACGGGAGGCCGCGGTTGTAGGTCGCCGCGACGAACCCCGCGAGGTCTCCGACGACTCCGCCGCCGACGGCGAACACGACTGCCCTGCGATCCGCCCGCAGCTCGACGAGACGGTCATAGCAGCGGCTGACGACTTCGAGCCGCTTCGT
>JAEYWB010000158.1 GCA_023429275.1 Planctomycetota bacterium | reverse complement strand
CAGCGCCTGCATGTAGTGGTCCTGGAACGCCCACAGCTTCTTGGGATCGAAACTAGCCGGCGCTTTCGTCACCCGCTCGAGCGAGAAGTTCTCGACGAGCATCGGCAGGTCCATGAACTCGGTCTTGTCGTCGAGCGACCAGCCGAGCCGGGCGAGGGAGTTGAGGACCGCTTCGGGGAGGAACCCCATCTTCTCGTAATACTCGACCATCACCGGACTGAGGGCGTCCGAACTCGGCAGGCCGAGCTTCGGGAAGACGATGTCCGCCAGGTCGAACAGCTTCTTGAATGACGGATTCTTCCGGTACTCGCCGATTTTGCGTTTGCTGAGCTTCTGCGTCGTGCCGGGGGCGGCGACGTACGGGATGTGCGCAAATTTCGTCGGAGCCGTGCCCAGGGCACGGTAGACAAGCAGCTGAATCGCCGTGTTGGTCAGGTGCTCCTCGGAGCGGATGACGTGTGTGATCCCGAAGTCGATGTCGTCGACGACCGTCGCGAAATTGTAGAGGGCCGAGCCGTCTCCCCGCTGGATGACCGGGTCGGGCATCAGGCTGCAGTCCCATTCGACATCCCCCCGGATGTCGTCGCGGAGCCCGACCTTTTCCCCTCGCGGGACGAGGAGGCGGACGACGAACGGTTTTCCCTCGCTCTCGAGGGCCGCCCGCTCGGCGTCGGAGAGGGAGAGTGAACGCCGGCTGCTGACATAGGGCCGCTTTTCCTTCTCGGCCGCTTCGCGGTCCGCCTTGGTCTGCTCCGGCGTCTCGAAGTCCTTGTAGGCGTGCTTTGAGGCGAGCAACTGTGCGGCAACCTCGCGGTAGCGGTCTCCCCGCTGCGACTGGAAGTACGGGGCGTGCGGGCCACCATTGGCCGGGCCCCCCTCGCGGACCGGTCCTTCGTCCCAGGGAAGCCCGAGCCACTCGAACGCCCGGAGGATCGGGCCGAGCGCCTCGCTCATGTTCCGCTGCTGGTCGGTATCGTCGATCCGCAGGATGAACTGCCCGCCGTTCCGCCTGGCCCAGAGCCAGTTGAAGAGGGCGGTCCGCATGCCGCCGATGTGCATGTAGCCGGTGGGGGACGGGGCGAAGCGGGTGCGGACGGTCATGCTCGGAGGACAGGAGACAAAGTTTCAGTAATGGGGCAAGGATAGTAGTGCGGCACGCCGTGCCGCAAACGGACGTCCGTCAGAGAACGCCGGTTTCCACAGGGATCGGTCCAGACTCCGACGCACGGAGATCGAGCACGACGCCCGACACCTTGTTCATCACGAAACCGGGGACGTTGGCCGCTTCTTCTCATTGTGCTGGCAGGGGAGGACGAATAAACTCTCACCGATAGGTCGCGCTCCCGAAAACGTTCGGAGAGACTGATGTTTCGTGTTCTGGGTTCGCCGACGCGTCTGTGTGATGGAGTGAGTCGCCGCGATCTGCTGCAGATCGGCGGGGCCTCCGTTGCCGGATTGACTCTTCCCCAGCTCCTTTCGAGCCAGGCAAACGCCAGTTCCGAACAGCTCCCGGGCTTCGGGAAGGCGAAGAACTGCATCGTCCTGTTTCTCTACGGGTCGCCGAGCCAGCTCGAGACCTTCGACATGAAGCCGCAGGCTCCTGTCGAAGTCCGCGGGACGATCAAGCCGATCCCCTCGTCGCTCGGCGGCCTCGAAGTCAGTGAACTGCTGCCGAACATGGCGCAGATCATGG
This sequence comes from Planctomycetota bacterium, assembly GCA_023429275.1. GTDB lineage: Bacteria > Planctomycetota > Planctomycetia > Planctomycetales > Planctomycetaceae > Planctomyces_A. Next base: position 2,155 of record JAEYWB010000158.1, on the reverse strand, counting down.
ACCGCTGCACGGTGGTCCGGTCCTGTACGCACCCGTACCCGATCCACGGCGTCGCCTACGCGATGACCGGCACGGGCTTCGTCGACGTCGGGATGGAACTGAACCCCCGCGATGAACGCCACCATCCGTACTTCGGCTCGTGCGTCGAGTATGTCGATCGCCAGCGGCGAGGCGGGCAGCCGTCTGAGTTCGTCCAGAACGTCGCCCTGCCGTTTCCGTTCAGCAGCAAGCGTTCGGACCAGCCGTTCCGTGCCGGCCCCTACGGAGCGTTCCTCGAAGGCTCGTACCAGCCGGTCTGGACGGAGTTCTTCGGAGAAGGGACCGTCAACATCCGGAAGGCGAGGACCGGCTTCGAATTCAACGGTCCTGAGCCGTACCTCGGCTGCAGCCGGGATTCGCACTTCCGGCTCGCGGCCGTCGACTCGAATCCCGACGTCACGCTCGACCGGCTCAATCGCCGCAAGTCTCTGCTTCAGCAGTTCGATGAAGGGCGGCTCGATCTCGATCGGAGTCTTCCGGGGGCGTCACTCTCCAGGTTCCAGCAGATGGCCTACTCGATCGTCGCTTCGCCGAAGGTGCGGGAAGCGCTCGACGTTCGCCACGAGCCCGATGGGATCCGCGATCGCTACGGAATGACGCTCTTCGGACAGTCCTGCCTCGCCGCCCGGCGGATGATCGAAGCGGGCAGCCGGCTCGTCTCCGTTTTCTGGGATGAATACGGCCTCGCCGGAGACGCCTGGGATACGCACGACTGGCATTTTACCCGGATGACCGACCAGCTTTGCCCGGGACTCGACAAGGGCTTTGCCGGGCTGATCCTCGACCTCGAAGAGCGGGGGATGCTCGACGACACGCTCGTCGTCCTGATGAGCGAGCATGGCCGGACGCCGAAGATCTCCAGCGCCCGGGGAGGGGGCCGCGACCACTGGTCGCAGGCCTACTCGTCGGTCTTTGCCGGCGGCGGGACGCCACGCGGTAAGATCATCGGAGCGACCGATTCGATCGCCGGGCAGGTGACCGACCGTCCCATCTCGCCGAAGTCGATGCTGGCGACGATGTACCACCTGCTCGGAATCGACCCGTTCCTGACGCATCTGAAGGACCGCGCAGGGCTCGAGGTGCCGCTGGTTCCCGAGACGGCGGAAGTCATTCCTGAGCTGATCGCCTGACCGACAGGCCGCACCTCGGCGATCGACCGTTCCTGAGTCAATCCGCGACGGGCTGGTCGTTCCGAGCCGCTTCCCCTGTTGCGGTCCGTCTCCCTGCGCGGCGGGATGACGCCGCTCGATGTTGTCAGCAGCCCCGTCTGACACTCAGCGCAAGCAAAAGCCCTCTGCCCGCGGAGGAGGGGAGAGGGCAACGTGCAAGACATGTTCGCGTTACGGCCGAACTACCAAGTGGTGTAGGGGTAAGTCGCCCACCATCCATAAGCGCTGTACGACGGGGACACATAGCCGCTCCAGGACGCCGGGAGCCACGCTCCGACTCCGGCACAGCAGGAACTGACAGGAGCTGGAGCGGCACATCCCGAGCAGGAACTCGAGACGAGCCGTTCCACGGCGTAAGGCACTCCCGGCAGTGGGTAGACCGGCGCCCCCGCGATGACCGCGGGCACGCCGGGACTGCTTTCAACCACCACGACAGGCTTGGCAACCGTCACGCGCACCGGCTCGATGACAGGAGTTGGAGCCGGGGTGACCGGTGCCGGTGGAGCGGGAACGTCCGGAGCGTCGATGGCCGGAGCAGGCGTCGGCGGCGGTGGCGAATAGCGGCTCGGCGGAACCGGCACTGGGGGCTGAATCACATCAGGGGCCACCGGGACAATGGGGGCCGCGGCTCCGGTAATCACTTGACCTGGCGTGAGCCCCGTTCGGACGTAGTACTTCTCGACATCATCAAGATAGAGCCGGAAATCCCCCTGAATCCGCTCCATCGCGCGGCTGAGCGAAGCTCGTCCTGCCACTCCAGTCGCATAGAGCGAGGCGGCCTGGTGGATCGATTCCTGGGCCTCGGCATGTTTTCCGAGAGCCCGCTCCGAGAGTCCTTTGAGCATCCAGGCGGCGGGCTCATTGCCCACCTGCACGGCGTCCTCAAAGCACTGTTCGGCCAGAACATATCGGTGGACGACGAAGGCGTTCACGCCATCGGCGTAGGC
>JAEYWB010000084.1 GCA_023429275.1 Planctomycetota bacterium | reverse complement strand
TCGCGCTCCTCGAGGATGTTGAACATCCCGACCTGCACGAGCTCGTCGAGCTCGGGGACTTCGTTCATCGCGAAGATGCCGCGGTGCATGCGGGGAATGAGGCCGAAGTGCAGGGCGGACTCGGCCGACATGCTCGTCCCGCCCGCCAGCTTGGCTGGGTCGATCTCGCCGATGATGTCGGCGAACTTCGTCCCCGGAGCGAGCCGCTCGACGTACCGCTCGGACCGCGGCCACCAGGCGATCGGGACCTCTTCCGGCGGGACGCTCGCGACGAGTTCCCGGCAGACGCGGGTGATCGGCTTGTACGGGTCGTCATGCAGCGGCGACTCCGGATGGGCGATGTACGGGATCTCCTCGTCGAGGAACCTCGCGAGGGTCCGCATCAGGCGGCTTTTCCCCTGGCCCTTCTCGCCGAGGAACAGCATGTCGTGCCCGGCGATGATCGCGATGCTGATCTCGGGGATGACGGTGCTGTCGTAGCCGAGGATCCCCGGAAACAGCGTCTCGCCCGCTGCGAGGCTCTTCAGGAAGTTGTCCCGGAGTTCGTCTTTGACTGTCTTCGAGACCCAGCCGCTCTCGCGAAGCTCTCGAAGATTGGTCGGTTTCTTCGTCGCAGTCCCCTGGGGGGCCATCACTTCTTCAGGCACGTCGTATCGCCTTCCGGAACTCGGGTCGCACTGTTCAAGAGGATTGCGCAACGGCAAACGGATGACAAAGGTCCGGACGGGGAGGGGAGTCGGAACGGACCGGAACCGGCTGCAAAGTCGCCGTGAATTATAGCGCGGCGGAGAGTCGAACCAAGCGGCGCGGCAGGAGGCGGACCAAAACGGGCCTGCCCGGCGCTTGAAATTCCGAGGCGAGCGTCGTCGTGAGCAAACGCCGGCTCAAGCGAGAGAGTCGAGATCGGCCACGAGCGCCTGCCGCTCCGATTCGTCCTTGACCTCGCCGGCCTGCCTGCGGCCGGCCTCCAGGTGTCGCGCCGCTGCGTCGGTATTCCCCGCAAGCTTCTCCGCCCGGGCCAGGGCCTCGTACGCGTACCCGACATAGAACGGCTGGTCGGACGGCGTCACGTGCAGGCACCGCTCGGCGTAGCGGCGGGCCTCCTCCGGACGCCGGGCCAGGGCGTAAACCCGGGAGAGCTGCCAGTAGCCGATCGACAGTTTGACCGGGGTGCAGTCCTCCCGCTGCGTCCAGTGCCAGACCGAGGCGTGCGCCACATGCAGCATCTGGTCGTCTTCGTCGGGCGTCCGGTCGGCCTTGTCGATCAGATCCCAGGCCGCGTTGAAGCACTGCGCGGCGAAGTGACGGTGAGCGAGCGCAAGATCAATCGCGGGAGCGGTCACGAAAGGCCTCATGAAGCGAGAAGAGATGTCGTAATCCTGTTCAGACGCGGCGGGAGATTCAAGCCCTCATCAGGGAGCGGCGTTGCGGTCGAACGAGTAGGCCCTCTCGACGCGGCAAACCCGCATCTCGAACTGCTCGTACCACCGCTCGCGTCCGAGTCGCTGGGCATCGAGATGCTCGGCCTGCTGGTGCCAGCCGCGAATCGCCGCCTCGGACTCCCAGTAGGAGACAGTGATTCCGACGCCCGTCGCGTCGCGGACGCTGTCGAGGCCGAGGAAGCCCGGCATCGAGCGGGCCAGTTCGACCATCCGGTCGGCGGTCCGGCCGTAGCCTTCGGGGTCGTCCGTCGTCCGGATCGAGCTGAAGACAACGGCGAAGTACGGGGGCGGGGGTGTCCTGGCGAGCAGAGCCAAGGGAACCTCGAAACGAGGTGGAACGGGAGTGGGAGGACAGGCGGATTCGACATTCGTCGGCCGCAATGGGAATGGTATCGTACGGCCGCGCCCTTCCCCCTTGGTGCCGACCTCATGACGCCCGGCTGTTTTCTCAGTCTCGCTCTGCTGAGCGGACTGGTGGCTCTTTATCACCAGTGGTTCCTGCGGACCGTCGATCCCCCCGAAGTCTGGATCCCCAGCGGGATCTGCGGCTTCATTGCCTGGCTCTGCATCGGGGGGCTGATGCATGCGTGGAGCACTCGCAAACTGGGCGCGGCGGTCCGCCGGGCTCGCGACCACTTCGCTCCGATGGACGGCCAGCTCGAGGCCGTGGCGGGGCCGGTCCACCCGCACGGCGATCCGATCCTTGCCCCTCTCACCGGAACGGAGTGCGTCTACTACGAATACGAGATCTACCGGATGGTCAGGACCTCCGGCACAGCGAACAAAACCGCTTCGACGCAGAAGATCGTCGACTTCGCCGGGATCGGTGTTGCTCCCGCGTACGTGAAGACGGACGACCGCGAGATCGGCCTGTTCGGATTCGCCGACCTCACGGACTTCGAATACGCGCAGGTCAACGCTCCGGAGACTTCGGGACGCGCCCGGCGGCTCGTCCGGGAGACGGAGTGGGAGGACTGCACCGGCCTCAAGGCGTTTCACGGCTTCGGCTCGATGATGAAGGCCCTCGGCTCATCGGAGGACGCGCGACGCCACGACTGGCGGATGATCAAACCGAGCCAGTGCCGCTGGCTTCCGCAGGCGACAAGCGAATCCGGAGAGGAGGAAGACGAACCGTCCGGTAGCTACTCGCCGATCCTCGCCGAGAAGTGCGTGACGCCGGGTCGGCCGATCGTCGCCATCGGACCTTACGTCGCGGAGGTTGAAGGGCTCGTGACCCAGAGTGCCCGGGACAACGCGAGGATCCGCGTCTATCGCGGGACGATCGACGAGGTCTACAACGGGCTCTCCCGAACCCGGCGGAGCGCCATCTTCTGGAGCCTTGTGGTCCTTGTGGCGATGCACCTCATCGCCTTTGGAGTGCTGAAGATCTACATCCGCAGCTCGGAGACGCAGCGCCGCTGGAGAAAGGAGTTCGTGGAGGCACTCAAGCTGAACGATGTCGGCAAGGCGGAGCGGCTGCTCGACCGCGGGTTCGACATCCGGCAGGCGATCGACCATGACGGCCGCGCGCCGCTGATGGAGGCGCAGACAGCGGAAGTGGCCCGGTTCCTGATCAGCCATGGAGCGGACGTCAACCAGCGGGATGAGGATGGCCTGACCCCGCTGATGGAGGCGGCCCGCAAGAATCGGCCGGATGTCGTTCAGGTCCTGGTCGAGGCCGGGGCGGAGCTCGACGCCCGCTCGACCGCCTACGGAACGACCGCTCTCGTCCTGGCGACCGACCATGACTTTGACGACGTCGCGGAGATCCTTCGGAAGGCGGGGGCGGCGGATGACATCGTCCGCCGAAAGAACGGCCAGCCGATCGACGCCGAGCATCCGGCCGTGAAGGTCGCGCGGGAGTACATCCTGGCGATTCACCAGGCGGACGGAGGAAAGCTCCGCCAGCTCTCATCGTCGGCCCGCCCGGCCAGGTTCGATGATGTCGACTGGCCGCTCTGGCACAATACCCGTCCCATCGACCCGCAGCTCGTGGCGGCCTTCGTCCGGGAGCTGGACGCGACGGTGACACTTGGGGGAGTCACCGGCGCGGGCTACGGGGCCGAGTGGACACTCCAGATGCTCCACGAAAACGGGGAGTGGAAGGTCGTTCGGGAGAAATGGCTGACCGGTGGTTATCGGGACGAATGACGGCCGTCGAGGCGATCGCGACGGGCCGGATCATGTCGAGCAGCGGACCCGGACGCGATGCCGCCTGCCGGGACTCCGCGTGCGTTGCGATTGGAGTCCACGGGCGACGCCCAGCCGCGCTCCGCTGGCGCGTCGCGGCTAAACGGTCGTTCGTGAGGATGACCGCCGGCCGCTACTCGCCTGGCTCTTCGAGATACGTGTACCCGTTGAGGCCGTCTTCGTAGAACTTCACGAACCGGCCCGCCTGAAGGTGGTCGATCCGGCCTTCGCGCACTGCGAGCTCCACCTGCATCTGCAGGCGGTCGATCAGATCGCGCCCCTTGAACTGGACGTAGTCGAGCACCTCGCTGACCGTGTCCCCCTTGATGATCGTATGGAGCTCCACCTCGCCCGCGTCGTTCATGTCGACGTGGACGGCGTTCGTGTCGCCGAACAGGTTGTGGAGGTCGCCGAGGATCTCCTGGTAGGCACCGATCAGGAACGCGCCGAGGTAATAGGGATGCTCTTCCTGGAAGGGATGCAGCATCAGCGTCTTCTTGACGTCCCTCTGGTCGATAAAGCAGTCGATCTTGCCGTCGGAGTCGCAGGTGATGTCGCTGATCACCGCGTGACGGGTCGGCTGCTCGTCCAGGCGGTGAATCGGCATCACCGGGAAGAGCTGCTT
>JAEYWB010000163.1 GCA_023429275.1 Planctomycetota bacterium | reverse complement strand
CCCCCCTCCTCCATTCGAACCGCCCGTCGTCGCCGCAACGCCGATCGTCCCGCCCGCCCAGGAATCGTCGCCGCCGTCGCCCGTGGCGGCGAACAATCCGGCCCAAACCGCCGCACCGGCGAGCGTGCCCGAGGTGCGGAAGAAGGGATCGGCCCTGTTCTTCAGCCCGTCCCGAAAGCCGCCGACCTCGGCGATCCCCGCGATTCCGATCGGCGTTCCCGGGGCCGCTCCGTCGATTGGAACCACTCCCCAGCCGGTGCTCCGGACGGCGGGGCCGCAGTAGGCCTGCGGGGCGCTGCGGTGCCGCGGAGGAACGTAGCGCGGACATGATGACGCAGTTTGTCAGGCGTTGAGGGGGATGCGACAATCGGCGAATGATCTCGCGCCGCCAGTCGAAGCCCCTCCTCCTGCGAAACGACCGCTGGCGATGCCGGCTCGAACAGCTGCTCGGCGAGCTTTCGACCGAGATCACTCCGGAGGAATTTCACGAAATCCGTGAGTCCCTCGGACGGCTCGCCACCTGGCTGAGGCTGGCAGGTCTCCGGTCCCTCCGGGAGCGGGTCAAATTGCTTCGCCGCGCCGTCGGTCCGGTGCGGGACCTGGATGTTGTGCGCGAACAGCTCAGTGCCCCGGATCGGAAGGATCTCGACCGGGAACGCCGTCGGCGCGGCGAGGAAGCCCGCTCACGCCTGCTCGGCGCCTCCACGCAGACCCTCCTGCAGGAACTGCGGGACGCTCCGGTGGTCAACTACGCCGCGGCGGAACAGGAGACCCGACATCTCGGCCGGCGGGTCGCGAAAGCCGGGGCCAGTTTCGCCGCCACGCCGACCCGGGCGCATGCTCACCTCCTGCGGCGCCGGCTGAGGGACTACCGCTTCGCGCGGGAATGGCTCGGGCGGACGACGGCCCGGCTGAAGCCCCTGATTCGACGCCTGGGCCAGCTCAATGACGAGGCTCTGGTGAGACCGGTTCTCGAGGATCGCAAGGCGAATGATGACGGATCCGACAGCGACGCCGCGGGGCGGCTGCTGAAAGAATGCCTTGTGGAGTGGAAGTCGCTCCGGGGAGAGATTCGCGACTGATCCAGGCCGTGGGGCCGGCCGCTCCAGGGGCGATGAGCGGAACGGAAGGAACGGGCATCGTCCGCGGGCAGAATCCCTGCGAAAACGGACTATCCCGGCACGAATCCGCCCCGATTGTGAGAAGCGGATCAAGACAGGTTTTTGCCGCACCGAATCCGCGCCGATCAAGTGGCTGAAACAGCACGCTGCGGCTACTATCGGGTTTGGTCGCACTGCCGAATGACGACGGACTCCCCATGCCTGACACGCTGACGATTACAGACAACCGCACCGGAAAGTCGTACGAGCTCCCGATCACCGACGGGACCATCCGTACGGTCGATCTCAAGCAGATCAAGGCGGGAGCCGAAGACCCCGGGCTCATGGCGTACGACCCGGCATTCCTCAACACGGCGTCGACCCGCTCGTCGATCACCGACATCGACGGCGACAAGGGGATTCTCCGTTACCGCGGCTACCCGATCGAGCAGCTCGCCGAGCACAGCACCTATCTCGAGGTTGCCTACCTCCTTGTTCACGGCGAACTGCCGACCTCGTCGCAACTCGAGGGCTGGGAGAACTCGATCCAGCTGCACACCGTCGTTCATGAGAACGTCAAGCAGCTGATGGAGGGCTTCCGGTACGACGCGCATCCGATGGGGATGTTCATCAGCACCGTTGCCGCGATGTCGACGTTCTACCCGGACGCGAAGAACGTCCGCGACCCCGCCTGCCGGATGAAGCAGATCCATCGGCTGATCGCCAAGGCGCCGACGATCGCCGCCTTCTCGTACCGGCACTGCCAGGGCCGGCCCTACAACTACCCGAACAATGGTCTCGGATACACGGCGAACTTCCTCGCCATGATGTTCAAGATGACCGACAACCCGTACGAGCCGCACCAGGTGCTCTCGCGGGCGCTCGACATCCTGTTCATCCTGCATGCCGACCACGAGCAGAACTGCAGCACGAACGCCATGCGGGCGATCGGTTCGTCCGAAGCGGACCCGTACAGCGCCCTCGCGGGGGCGGCCGCGGCCCTCTACGGCCCGCTCCACGGCGGTGCGAATGAGGCCGTTCTCAACATGCTGAGCGAAATCGGCGACGTGAAGAACGTGCCGGCGTTCATCGACGAGGTCAAGGCCGGCAAGCGGAAGCTGATGGGTTTCGGCCACCGGATCTACAAGAACTACGATCCGCGGGCGACGATCATCAAGCGGACGGCGGACGAGGTCTTCGCGGTGACCGGGCGGAACCCGCTCCTCGACATCGCGATCGAGCTCGAGAAGATCGCTCTCAACGAAGAATACTTTGTGAAGCGGAAGCTCTACCCGAACGTCGACTTCTACTCCGGGCTCATCTATGAAGCGATGGGCCTGCCGGTCTCGATCTTCCCGGTCCTGTTCGCCATTCCCCGCGCGTCGGGCTGGCTCGCGCAGTGGTCGGAAATGCTCGAGGACAGCGAACAGAAGATCGCCCGTCCCCGCCAGATCTACACCGGCAGCGACGTTCGGGACTACGTCCCGCTCGGAAAGCGGAAGGGTTGATGAGATGCTTAGGGTGAGAGGTTAGAGGTTAGAGACGAGAGGTTAGAGAGTGAAAGACAGGCGTCATTCTCGCCTGTATTGGTCTCTAAGCTCTCGTCTCTAACCTCTCACCCCCACCGCTCGCGGCACCAGCGATCGCTCACATCATCGAGAAGTAGTTCGCAACGGCGAAGTCGAACGAGGTGTTGGTCACCCGCTTCGGCTGCTTCTTGAAGACGCACCAGTTCTTGACCTGCAGCAGCAGGTCGCGAGGCTGGCAGTTGCGGAACGGACGCTTTCCGATGTAGTGCGTCTCGATCAGGTATTCGATGACGCCCGGCTCGAGCACGAGCCCGAGCTTCGGAGCCATGATGTCGAAGAGCTTCGTGAAGTGCTCGCGCGACGGATCGGGCACCTGGATCTTGTACGGGATACGCCGCAGGAACGCCCCGTCGACCAGGTTCTTCGGCTCGAGGTTCGTCGAGAAGATGATCAGCTGGTCGAACGGCACCTGGATCTTCTTGCCGCTCGGGAGATTGAGGTAGTCGTACCGCTTTTCGAGCGGCACGATCCAGCGGTTGAGCAAGACGTCGACGGGCATCGTCTGCCGGCCGAAGTCGTCAATCACGAGCGTGCCGCAGTTACTCTTGAGCTGCAGCGGCGCCTCGCAGATCTTCGTCTGAGGGTTCTGGGTCACCTCGAGCTCCGCCATCGTGAGCTCACCCCCGGCCACCACCGTGGGACGGGTAATCCGGACCCATCGCTGGTCGATCCCCGAGAGGTCGAACAGCCCGTCCCCTTCGGCCAGCGGAACCTCTTCATGGAGCCCGGGGTCGAACAGGCGGATGATCTCGCCATCGATGCCGAGCGTCCGCGGGATCCAGATCTTGTCGCCGAAGCAGCGCGTAATCCGCTCCGCGATACTCGTCTTACCGTTACCGGCCTCGCCGAACAGGAACATCCCGCGGCCGGAGTTGATGGCCGGCCCCAGCTTCTCGAGCATCTCGTCGGCGACGAGCAGGTCGTGGAACGCCTTCTTGACGTCCTCCTCGGTCGCCTGCTGCCCCGCCATGCTCTGCTGCTCCATCGCGCGGAGGTAATCCGCGAGACAGACCGGCGCGGCTCCGACGTAGGAGCATTCGTCCATGTACCGCCGGCCCCGCTCGCGGCCGCTGTCGGTGATCAGGAAGACGTAGTCCCCCATCTCGGCCGCCGCCTTGAACGCGACGAGCTGGTCCTTCTTCCACTGCTTGAGCATCGGCTCAAGCAGCCCATAGGGAAGCTTGACGAACCCGCTCAGCTCGCGGCCCGAGGCCGAGCCGCGCTGCAGCAGAAACTTGAACAGCAGACGCTCGATTTCCTCTTCCGTGAGGCCCGTGTCTTCGATCGTCTGCGGAATACGGGGCTTGAACCCGTCTTCGATGTCGCCGTTGTCTCCGAGGAGCACGTTGACGCGGTTGAACAGTTCCTCGAGCTGCTTGTTGCCACGGACGACGTCCGGAGTCTCGGCCCGCTTGGTCTTCACGACGCCGCAGCGCCCCGACTCGACATACTCGGGGGCGATCGGGGCATCCGTCTCGACGAACGCGTCGAGTGTTTCGGGACGGGATTCCCCTTCTTCGAAGACATTGATTCCGTGACCGGCGAGCCCCGGAGAACCCGCCAGGGAGGGCGAGCCCGCCAGGGGAGCCGGCGGGGCGGAAGACGCGGGCATCACGTCCGCGGCTGACGCGGAAACCGCCGGGCTGTTCGGCGCTGGCCCGGCTCTCCCGGCGCGGAGCTGGGCGAGGAATTCCGTCGGCGAAAGCTTGAGATCGGACACGGGCAACCCGCGATGTCGTGAAGGGAGAATGACCCCCGGGGTGGGGCCGTCATTGCCACGCTGTGAGGACTGGATTGCCCCCTGTGCGGGGGTGTGAAAAACTAGGTCGCGGTTCCGGTGTGGTCAAATTGCAACATGACCGGCGCGCCGGAACAGTCCCCCTAAGCTCGCTACAACCGGAGTCTTCGATCCATGCGCTTCCGAGATCGCGTCGTCATCGTCACCGGTGGAAGCAAGGGAATCGGCGCGGGCTGCGTGCGGGTCTTTGCGGCGCAGGGGGGACAGGTCGCGATCCTCGATATCGATCGCGCGGCGGGCGAGGCCCTCGCCCGGGAGATCGCCGGGACAGGAGCGGGGACGGCCCGCTTTCACCCCTGCGACGTCAGCGATCTGAAGGCATTCGAGAAATCGATCGACCAGGTGGCGACGGACTGGGGGAGGCTCGACTGTCTGATCAATAACGCCGGGATTCATCCCCCTGCGATGTCGATCGACGAGACCTCGCTCGAGTCGGTCGAACGGCTGATGCGGATCAACTTTCTCAGTTCGTTCGCCGGAGCGAAGTTCGCGGCTCCCCACCTCCGGAAGACGAAGGGAACGATCGTCATGATGTCGTCCATGACGGCGGTTCTCGGCCAGGAGAAATCGGCCGCCTACGCTGCCTCGAAAGGGGCACAACTCAGCCTGACGAAAGCCCTTGCGCTGGAACTCGGCCGTGACGGCGTGCGGGTGAACGCCGTCCTGCCGAGCAACGTCGATACGCCGCTGATGCGGGAATGGGCCGCAACGCTCGACGATCCGGAAACGGCCCTCAAGCGGGTCTCCGAGATGCAGGTCTTCGGCAGGATGGCCGACCGGGAAGTGATCGGACGGGTCTGCCTGTTCCTTGCGACCGAGGATTCCAGCTTCGTCACCGGCCAGGGGATCGAGGTCGAAGGGGGCGCAAGTCTCGACTACTGATCGTTTTTGGTGCCGCAAGATCGTCGATGGGACGGCGACGATTCTTCGAGAGGGAGGCGATCGTCGCGGGATGATCGCCGATGGTCGTTCGCCGGTCTTGCGGAGCGAGACGGCTCCCTTCGTCATAACCCGAACCGTGATGCCGTTCGCGGTGTGGCATTTCGGCCTCGTGGCCGCACAGTCGGCGCGTCCGGCCCGTGGTGAGGTAGGCTTGAAGGCCCCGTCTTCCTGATCCCTCCCGCCGCTCTGACGTTGTGACGAACGAAGTCCCCGCCACGCCGCCCCTCACTCGACCGTACGCCACCGCGCACTGGTGGCGCGACGCCATCCTCGCCGCGGCGGTGCTGCTCACGGCGCTCGCGGCGATCAAGAGCAACGTCGCCGACCCCGACCTCTGGGGGCACGTCGAATTCGGGCGGGAAGTTCTCCGGACGGGCGAACTCCCCCGAAA
>JAEYWB010000795.1 GCA_023429275.1 Planctomycetota bacterium | reverse complement strand
TTTTTATAAGAGACAGGACCGATCCCGGCCGCCCGCTGCTGATGCAGGGCGTGGCTCGAGAGCTCGAGAGCGCCATACCGGGTCTTCTTCGCCACCATGGCGGAAAGCCACCCGGCGAGGGTTCGCGAGTCCGGCGTCGTGAGCCGGGAGGGGGTCGATTCGAGGCCGTCGGAGTACTGAATCGTTCCGAGGAGGCCGGCGGGTCGGCCCGCGGATTCCAGGAGGGACCTGACCATCCAGGTGGTCGTGGTCTTGCCGTTCGTGCCCGTCACTCCGACGAGGCCGAGGTGGCGGGAGGGATGGCCGGCGAGCGCCTGGCAAAGTTCGGCAAAGGCCCGCCGCGCGTCGGGAACGACGCACTGCGGGACCGCCGCGCGGACGACGGGGCGGTCCGTGAGGATCGCTCCCGCTCCGTGGCGGACGGCATCGACGACGAAATCTCGTCCATGAGATTTCGTTCCCGGAAGGGCTGCGAACAGGGATCCCGGAGTACACCGGTGACTCTGTTCGAAGGCGTCGGTGACGGCGATGTCAGCACACCCGATGAAGCTGGCTGTTGAAAACAGCCGGCGAAGGCTCACGGGCGCGGGCTGAGTGCAGGTGGACCGGTGCGTCATGAGAAACGGGGGCGTCCCTGCCCGTCGAGACTTCGGAGCATGCTCCGGAGTCTCGCGACCATCCATGGTCTGGGGTTCGAGTTCCTCATGCGGGCCGCATGGAAACCTGGCATCGTGATGCGTCTCTTCGGACGACGGACCGCAAGCGGACCGGAGTTTGAAGAAGCGGCCATCGTCTCGGTGTCGTTCGCTCGGACATCCATATCCTTGCGACCGGCCGGGCTGACGGCGGGCGGGATTCTCGACATTCCCGCGAACCGGTCAATAAGCGTTCTTGAGTTTTTCCGCAGCCCTGACAGAGGTTTGTAAATGTTGCAGCGATCGTCCGCGGGGTCGACCACCCTTGCAGAGGGGCTCTTGCAGAGGAGGAGGGAAACACAAAATGCATCTCGATGCTTCGTCCCCGCCTGTCTCTGGACGGACTCTCTTCTCCTTCGAGTCTTCGTGTCCTTGTGGATTAGTCCGGTTCAGTCCTCAGTCCTCGATGTCGAACCGGATCCCCTGTGCGAGCGGGAGGTCTCGCGAGTAGTTGATTGAGTTCGTCTGCCGCCGCATGTAGTTCTTCCACGCGTCCGACCCGGACTCCCGTCCTCCGCCTGTCTCCTTCTCCCCGCCGAAGGCCGCGCCGATTTCCGCGCCGCTCGTCCCCATGTTGACGTTGGCGATCCCGCAGTCGGAGCCGGCCGCCGACAGGAATTGCTCGCTCTCCCGGAGGTCGTTCGTGAGGATCGCGGACGAGAGCCCCTGCGGCACGCCGTTCTGGATGGCGATCGCTTCGTCGAGTTCCCGGTAGCGGTGGACGTAGAGAATCGGCGCGAACGTCTCCTGCTGAACGATCGGAGCGTCGGCTGCGATCTCAACGAGGGCGGGGCGGACGTAGAAGCCGCCCGCCGGAACCCCCTCGGTCACGCGGCCACCGTGATGCACGGTCCCCCCTTGCTGACGGGCCGCCTCGAGTGCCGCCTGCATCGCGACAAACGCCTGTTCGTGGATCAGAGGTCCGACGAGCGTTTTCGCTTCGGTCGGATCACCGACCGGAAGCTTCTCGTAGACCTGGCGAAGCCGGGCGACGAGGTCGTCATATCGCGATTCGTGAACGATGAGCCGCCGGAGCGTGGTGCACCGCTGGCCGCACGTCCCCGCCGCCGCGAAGACGATCGATCGGACCGTCAGCTCCGGATCGGCCGAGGGGGTGACGATCATTGCGTTGTTCCCCCCCAGTTCGAGCAGCGTCCGGCCGAGCCGGGCGGCGACCCGCCCGGCGCCCTCGCGCCCCATCGGGACGGAACCGGTCGCCGAGATGAGAGGAAGGGCAGGGGAGTCGCCGATTTCCCGCGCGAGGGCCCGGTCGGCCGTCACGACAAGCTGCGCTACGGCGGGCGGAAAGTCCGGAAACCCGGCCAGGGCCTTTCCGAGAACCGCCTGCATCGCAATCGCCGAGAGCGGGGCCTTCTCGGACGGTTTCCAGACGATCGGATCTCCGCAGACGAGCCCGAGGACGGCATTCCACCCCCAGACGGCCATCGGGAAGTTGAAGGCCGTGATGACGCCGACCGGCCCAAAAGGGTGCCACTGCTCCATGAGCCGGTGGCCCGGGCGTTCGGTGGCGATCGTCAGGCCGTACAACTGGCGGCTCAGGCCAACCGCGAATTCGCAGGTGTCGATGACCTCCTGGACCTCGCCGACCGCCTCGGCCCGGATCTTTCCGACCTCCCAAGTGATGACGGAGGCGAGATCATCCCGATGCTCGCGGCAGAGCTCGCCAAAGCGATGAATCAGCTCGCCTCGCCGGGGAGCGGGAACCAACCGCCACGCGCGGAAGGCCGCTGAAGCCCGCTCGGTCACATTCCGGATCTCTTCGCTTCGGACGGTCGAGAGAACGGCGAGGGGGGAGCCGTCGATCGGTGAATGGATCGGCAGCCCCGCTCCACGGACACGAATCCACTCGCCGCCGACGGCACCGGCAATCTCCGAGAGGTCGGCCGGCACGCCAAGGCGGGACATGGCCTGGCGGAAGGACTGGGACATCTTCGTCACCTCGACTCTGGAATGCCGTCCACCGCCACGATGCAGGCGGTCGCACGGCCACGTTGGACCGCGCTCCACTCGATGTCGTGGCCTTTGAACGTCGAACTCGTTCCTGCGCCTGCTCACTGGCTGAACCGGCAGAGCCAGCGGCACGCACACACACAAACAATTATTGGCGCACGAAGCTGTCCTGGGCCTCACAAATGGCCCGGCGAGCCGGAACAGAACGCGGTGACGACGCGATTTCAGTTCTTCAGGTCGAGATCGAACGTGTTCTGGCCCTCGCTGATCTGTCCCACGAGGGACTGCCTGTCGAGTCGTTTGGCGTTCTCGATGGTCGGCCGCGGCTCCACGGCGCCGAGGGTCCGCACTTCGATCTTGCATTGTCCGATCGCAGCACCGCGCTTGACCGGAATGTCGTACTTGCCGCTGGAAATCATGGACCAGCCGACGGGGGCATTCGGATCATCGGGGACGAAAGCGATTGTCCCCCAGCGCAGCGGCTTCCCGTCGAGCGTCACCATCCCGGAGACATGAGCCCGCCTGGCGGCGGACAGGATCCCCCCCTGCCGGAGCCAGCCATGGAGCTGCTCCATCCAGGATTCGACCGCCGGCTCCCCGGGGGCCATGCCGACACCGTGCGGACCCCACTGGTAGATGTGAATCTCCGCCGGGACGCCTTTCTTCAGAAGGGTCGAGTAGTAGGCGATGCTGTTCTCGGCCGGCACTCCACGGTCTTCGCTGGTGTGGAACAGGTACGCGGGAGGTGTCTCCTTCGG
>JAEYWB010000714.1 GCA_023429275.1 Planctomycetota bacterium | reverse complement strand
GTCCGGAGCATCAGCAGGAACACGCCGACGTTGATCGCGATCAGCAGAGGCGTCACCCAGAGACTCGGGGTTGCGCGCCGTATCCGGCTTACGAAGGCGGCCAGGGACTCTCCCCGCTCGTCGCGGTCCTGGAGCGGAATCCCGAGAGTCGCCTGAATCTGGCGGACCTGGGAGAGCGTCGTACTTCCCGCCGGAATCGCGAGATGGAACCCTGTCCGCTCGGCCCCCTTGAGCATCCCCTCTGTCGGCACGACACCATCAACCGCGGCCGCATCGACGAACTTGAGCCGCAGCAGTCCGGCCCGAAGGTCCATGGCTGCGATGTTGGCCCCGGCGGTACTGGCCCATCTGCCGGAGAGTCGCCAGCGGAATCGTCCATCGCTCAGCTCGAGAATCGAGGGGAACCGCCAGCGCCTCCAGGTCCGCAGCGCCGAGAGCGCCATGAGCCCCAGCAGGACCCCCTTCACGGCGATATTCAGTTCCGGGATGAGCCCGAGGATCGCGCCGCTGGCGACGATACCCGCCAGCGAAGCGATCATCCGACCGGTTGGCAGACGTTCGACTTCGAGACGCAGAAACGGAACTGTTGTCGGTGAGTCGGTCGGGGCGAAGCCGTCCGGCGGATTGCTTTCCGGTGCCGGGCCAGGCCTCCCGGTGATCTCGAATGAGGTGGCCTCCCGCTTTTCGGGAGGGACGTCTGGCGGATGGTCTTCAGTCATGAATTGTTCGCAATTCGTCCGACGTCGTCGGTCGTCAGGTTGATGAGAGGGGGGAGCAAGCCGCACTCGAAGATGCTTGCGCCGACGGTGTTGTCGGGAGACGCCCTCTTGTCCCGGTCAAGCCGGTGCGGGCGTCAGTGCGTTCCCCGAGGGTCGGTGCCGAGAATGATCTCGTTGATTCCCTTCTGGTTGAAGCCCTTGTAGCCATCGTTGCGCTGCAGGATCTCGAGGTGCGAGCCGAGCGCTCCCTGGGAGAGGAACCGTTCGGCCTGCTCCGCCGTAATCCGATTCGCATCCCGCAGTGTCCGGATGCGTCCTTCGGCCACGGGCCAGATCTCTCCCTGGGTGAAGGCCTGCCGCAGGTACGGCAGGTCGGTAAACGGTTTCATCGTCGGCACCTGCTCGGCCTTGAGCTGCTCGGCCGCGGCCGCAAAGTCGAACTGGCATTCCAGGTGATGCATTCCCGCCTGCAGAACCGCTTCGCCGTGAAGGCCACACCAGAGGCCGATCGTCCCGAGTTGCTCTCGCGCGGGAAGCGGATGGTGTGCGAAGTCCGTCGTCACCTCGTCGGGCGAAAGGTCGACATCGGCGAAGATGACAATCCCCATCTCGGGATGTTCGAGAACCTGTGCCCCCCAGCCCGCCTCGCGCCCGGCATAGAACCGCTCGCGGCACTCGAAGCCGATCGACTCGAACAGCGCCATCAGCCTCGAGAAGTGCTCGCGGCTCGAGCGGTACGTATGGTGGTCATGGTTCGCCCATCCGAACCCGAGGGCGTCTTGGCGGGCTTTCTGGACGCGTGCGGCCCGGTTCCGTCCCTGCCAGTAGGCCCGTTCCGCCGCGAAGAAGAGGTCGCAGGTCCGACCCTGCCCGATCGCCGTGGTCGATTCTTCCAGCAGGTGCTCAAGCTCGCGAAATCCTTCGTCATCGGTCGGCCAGTCGCGTCGCCTCAGCCGGAACCGCTCCGCGAACTCCAGAATGAGATCGGAATGGACGGGAGACTCGTCCGCTTCGAGTCGTCGAAGATCGTGCCGTTCCATGACCCGGACTTCGACACCCCCTTCCCCGCCGCTCCCTGCTTCATCGTTTACCGTCGCCCAGCGGACCCGTCCGAGGGGGACACCATGGATCTGCCGCTGGTCATGCACTCCCTGGGCAACCAGGAAGTCGACGACCGACTCGACCTTGAGAACGCACAGGGCGTGAGTCCCCTCGCCGGTCGCGGCAGCTCCGTCTGATCCCTGGTTGATCGACCGGATCTCCGGAAACATCCCGCCGTGGTGACGCCAGCGTCCGGCAGGCTTCTCCTCGAAGCCCGCCCCGAGCAGGCGTTCGCGCAGGGCCGTGTCGACCGGAAGCTGGACAAAGTCGATCCAGTCAATGAGCCGTGTGCCGGTCTCGCTCCGCAACCGGTCCCGGAGCTGAAGCAGGGACCGATTCCGGCCGGCGAAATTGTCGATCAACTCATGGATGAGGTTCGCAGCGGCAGGCTGGACCGACCACTCTTTGCCGGTGGCGGAGGTTCTTGTCGACATGGTGAATGTTCCTCCTGGAATGACTCGGCCTTTGACAACGGCGTCCCGGGACTGCCGCGAGGTTCGACCGATTCCGCACGCTGCGAGGTTGCGTGTCGCCTAGAATTGCAGCGATGCGGGAATTGTACGGAACAGGCGTTGAAGGTCAGCCTCGAATCCAGGTGGTGGACGTTCGAAGCGTCCGATGAGTCGAACCGGAGGTGTCCTGATGAGCCGCAAACGCGTGCTGCTGCTTGGCGCGGGTAAGATCGGCCGGATGATCGCCCGCTTCCTGACCGACTCGGGGGACTACTCCGTCCGTGTGGCGGACGCGGACCGGTCCGCCCTCGACCGGATTGCCGCCCAGATCCCCGGGATCGAGACGCACGGCATCGACGCGACGGATCCGAAGGACCTGCGAGAGGCGATGAAGGAGCAGGAGATCGCGATCTCGGCCCTCAGCTTCCGGCACAATCCGGCCGTGGCACAGGCCGCGCTCGAGAGCGGGGCCAGCTACTTCGACCTTACGGAAGACATTGCCACGACCCGTGCGGTGCGGCAGATTTCGGAAGAGGCCCGCCCGGGGCAGATCTTCATGCCGCAATGCGGACTCGCACCCGGGTTCGTATCGATTGCCGCCGCTCACCTGGCGACGTGGTTCGACTCGATCGATACCGTCCGGATGCGGGTCGGAGCTCTGCCGCTCTTTCCCTCCAACTCGCTCAAGTACAACCTCACCTGGTCGACGGACGGCCTGATCAACGAGTACTGCAATCCCTGCGAGGCGATTCACGACGGCCGCCGGATGCAGCTGCTTCCCCTCGAAGGGGTCGAGGAGTTCTCGCTCGACGGTGTGCGCTACGAGGCGTTCAACACCTCGGGGGGGCTGGGGACGCTCTGCGAAACTCTCGACGGACAGGTCCGGAACCTCGACTACAAGACGATCCGCTATGTCGGTCACCGGGACCTGGTCGACTTCCTGCTCAACGAGCTTCGAATGAAGGAACGGCGGCCGCTGCTGAAGGATATCTTCGAGTCGGCCCTTCCGATCACGTACCAGGATGTCGTCGTCGTCTTCTGCACTGTGACCGGCCAGCGGAAGGGACGATTTGTGCAGAAGAGCGATGCCCGAAAGATTTACCATCGCCAGATCGCGGGCGAGGAATGGAGTGCCATCCAGATCACGACGGCGGCGGGGATCTGCGCCGCGGTCGACCTGCACGTCGCGGGACGTCTGCCGGCCCGCGGCTTTGTCCGCCAGGAAGAGATCGACCTCAACGAGTTCCTGGCTAATCGGTTCGGCAGCCACTATGCCCGCGATCGGCATATCGAGCTTGGCGTCGAGCGGCACATCCAGTCCCTCCCGGCTGCAGGTGGAGAGCCCCCCGCTCCAGACAAAGCTCCCTGAAGATCAGTCGCCGATCGCTCCGTAGCACGGCCTTCCAGGCCGTACGAGCGTTGCCGAGTCGGCCTCTTCGGGCTGACCGCCTCTGTCATACAAGACTGCAACGACCACCAACCGATCTGGAAATCTTTTGAATCTGACCCTTGCTCGGTGTTCTTGCCCTTCGTCGCTCCGCGGGACGGGCTCGAATGGCCGTACCACGCGTGCCACGGAGGGGTGAGCGTCTCACCTTCAATGGGTACAACCTTCCAGGTCGTCCGCTGGGGTGCGATTCCACAAAGACCGGTCGAGAGCCGGCCCGAGCGATGCCCTGAGGACCTGAGTCAGCGCCGCGGCCCGCGCGTCGTCGATCACTTCCGCTCCCGCGCGTATCGGATCCGGCAGCCTCGGGCGATGACTTCCTGCTTCAGCGGAGTCTCGCCGGCGAGGGCGGCTTCGATGGCGGTGTCGAGATACCGGTCCTTCACCTTGGCCGGGTCGGTGTTGTCGTCCATCGCCCCCATGTAGAAGACCTTGCGGTCTTTGTTGAGAACGAAGAACTCGGGAGTGAAGTTGGCCCCGAAGTCCTTGGCGATCTTTTGCGACTTGTCGTGGAGGTAGACGAACGAGAACTGCTTCTCCTTCGCCCGCTTTTTCAGCGCCTCCAGGTCGTCACCGGCGACGTTGTTCACGCAGATCGGCACGACCGCGACCTTGCCATCCGGGCCGCCGCGGGTCTTCACAAGCTCGTTGATCCGCTCTTCGTAGGAGACCGCGAACGGACAGCTCGCGCAGGTGAAGATCACGACGACGACCGGCTTGTCGGCGAGGTCCTTGAGCGAGTGTTCCTTCCCGTCGCTGCCCGGAAGCTTCTCCCAGGCGGGGGCGGCATCGCCGATCGAGAGGACTTCGTTGAACTCCCCTGCCCTGACGGGACTGGTCGAGACCAGCGCGAGAACTGCAACGGCCAGGAGAGAGATCGCTCGACGCATTCCGGACGCTCCAAAGGACGCGGCGGCACACACGGGTCGCCACGCTGGTCATCATAAACC
>JAEYWB010000672.1 GCA_023429275.1 Planctomycetota bacterium | reverse complement strand
CCCCCGCGGGGACCACGATCTCGCGGCCCGGGTTGGCGTCAATGGCCGCCTGAAGACTCGGGTAGTCAGCGACCGAGACCTCCTCTGCCGAGGTTTGACCGAGCCGGACCGCTCCGATCGACAGAATGACAAAGAGCGAACGGAGCAGGAAAGCTGGTGACACGCGACGATCCCGAGCACTGGGGAAGAGAAGGGTGGCAGGAGGACGCGAAGATCGTGTTCCCGGTGCAGAATCGCAATGGGAACTCGTTGGCTCTCGTCTCCGCCGGCCGACGACAGGCTTTCGAGACGCTGCGGTTTGCCTCGGGGTGGCGTGAAGCCGTCCGGCGTAGCAGAATGGAGCGTCCGGCGCGACTCAGGTCGACGCCTCCCGGCACGCCTGACGAAGCTTATTCGATGACGAGAGCCTTCAGAGGAACGATGCGGATGCGGGGCCTCGCTTGCCTGATCTGTCTTGTGGGCATTTCCATCACGTCCGTCTCGGATGCCGCCGACAAGCTGTCGTACAACCGCGACGTCCGGCCGATCCTTTCGAACAACTGCTTCTTCTGCCACGGCCCGGATCCCAAGACCCGCGAGGCGGATCTGCGGCTCGACACCCGCGATGGAGCGGTCGGCGGCGACCATCCCGCCGTCGTCGCGGGGAAGATCACCGAAAGCGAGCTCGTCCGGCGGATCCGTTCGGCTGATCCCGACGAGCTGATGCCCCCCGCTCACTCGCACCGCAAGCTGACCGGGGAGCAGAAAGCGATCCTCGAACGATGGATCACCGAAGGGGCCGAGTACGAAGGGCACTGGGCGTTCCTTCCCATCGGCTCCCCCGCCCCGCCGACCGTGAAGCATCCCGAGTGGATGCGGAACGAAATCGACGCATTCATCCTCGAGAAGCTCGAACGGGAAGGGATCGAACCCTCCCCGGAGGCGGACCGCGCGACCCTGATCCGCCGCGTCACGCTCGATCTCATCGGGCTCCTCCCGACTCCCGAGGAAGTCGCGGCCTTCGAGGCGGATACGGCCCCGGGGGCGTACGAACGGCTCGTCGACCGCCTGCTCGACAGCCCCCACTACGGCGAACGGTGGGGCCGCTACTGGCTCGACCAGGCCCGGTATGCGGACTCCAACGGCTACACGATCGACAGCGAACGGCTGATGTGGCCGTACCGTGACTGGGTGATCCAGGCACTCAACAACGACATGCCGTTCGACCAGTTCACGATCGAGCAGCTGGCCGGGGACCTGTTGCCGAAACCGACCCGGATGCAGCTCATCGCCTCGGCGTTCCATCGCAACTCGACGCTTAATGAAGAGGGAGGGACCGACGCCGAGCAGTTCCGCAACGAGATCGTCGTCGACCGGGTCAACACCACCGGCTCGGTCTGGCTCGGCCTGACCCTCGGTTGCGCCCAGTGCCACACGCACAAGTTCGACCCGATCTCGCACAAGGAGTACTTCCAGCTCTTCGCGTTCTTCAATCACGGCACCGACATCAACAATCGCGGCGAGACGCTCGACGTGCTGCCCGGCGAAGTCTTCGGGACGACGACCCCCGAGATGCTGATGAGTCCCGAGGCCCGGCTCGTCATGGACCGCCGCGACCTTCTCGCCGAAAAGATCCCCGAGCGCCGCGCCGCCTGGGAGAAGACCCTGACGGAACCTGAACCCGCTCCCCCCGAGTGGCAGTTCTTCGACATCGAACGGCACACGAGCGAAGCGGGCCGGAAGCTGATTCAACTCCCCGATACGACCTATCTGGCGGCGACCGAGGGAGCCGCCAACGACAACTACGAGATGCTCGCGACGACCAGGATCGGCCAGATGGCGGCGATCCGTCTCGAAGTGCTCCCGCACGAGTCGCTTCCCGCGGGGGGGCCCGGGACCGCGAAAAACGGGAACTTCGTTCTGTCCGAGTTCGAGGTCGTTGGTGACGGAAAGCGGATTCCGATCGCCTACGCCGTCGCTTCGCACGAGAAGAAGGGCTATCCGGTCACGGCGGCCATCGACGAAGACCGAAAGACCGGTTGGGCGCTCGAGATGGGCGAAGCGGGACACGGCCCGCAGGAAGCCTGGTTCATCTTTGCCGAACCGATCCAGATGCCGCCGTCGAAGATGACGATCAAGCTCCGCCATGACGTGAATCAGCACTATTTCATCGGCCGGTTCCAGCTGACCGTCACCGACAAGGTCCCGATGTTCCATCCCGACAAGAAGCGATGGGCAAAAGTCCGCGAGATCGGCGCAAAGCCCCCGGCAGACCGGCCTGCCGAAGAGACGGCGCTTCTCGACAGGACATTCGCCGAGCTCGACTACCCGCAGCAGATCGCCTCCCGGGAGACGGAGCGGCTCACGCGGAAGCCGGCCAACGTCACGACCATGATGGTCTATCGCGAGACGCCCAGGCCGCGTGACACCTACATCCATCTCCGCGGAGACTTCCTGAGCCCCGACAAGGAAACGGGAAAGCTCGAACCGGGAACTCCCGCCGTCCTCCCTCCGCTGGGCGCTTCGGGCGTTCCCAACCGGCTCGACCTCGCCCGGTGGCTCGTCCGACCCGACAACCCTCTCACGCCGCGGGTCACCGTCAACCGTGTCTGGATGCGGTACTTCGGGACGGGACTTGTCGAAACCGAGAACGACTTCGGCATGCAGGGGACGACCCCGACGCATCCCGAACTCCTCGACTGGCTGGCCCGGTCGTTCCTCGACGGCGGATGGTCGATGAAGCCGCTTCACAAGACGATTGTCACCTCGGCTACGTACCGGCAGTCCTCCCGCCACCGTCCCGAGCTGAAGAGCCGCGATCCCGGCAACCAGTGGCTCGCCCACCAGAACCGCGTTCGCTTCGAAGCGGAGACTGTCCGCGATGCCGCCCTCTCAGCGAGCGGTCTGCTCAATGCCGCGATCGGAGGCCCAACTGTCCGCCCCCCGCAGCCCGAAGGGGTTTACGCCTTCACGCAGACCAAGAAGAAGTGGACCACGAGCGAAGGAGGCGACCGGTATCGGCGGGCGCTCTACACGCAGTTCATCCGCAGCGCTCCCTACCCGCTCTTTACGACGTTCGATGCCCCAAGCCTTTCGAGCGTCTGCACACGCCGTCCCCGCTCGAACACGCCGCTGCAGGCCCTGATGATGGCCAACGACGACGCCTTCATCGAGCTCGCCCAGGGTCTCGCCCGGCGTCTCTGGGCGGAAGTTTCCGACACGACTTCAACCGGCGACCGGGACCGCCTCAGCCGCGCGTTCCGGATCTGCTACGCCCGGGAGGCGACGGCGAAGGAAATGACGATCCTCCTCTCCTATCTCGACCAGCAGAGAACCCGCTTCGCTCAGAACACGGAAGCGGCAAAGCTCGTCGCGCCGACGCT
>JAEYWB010000634.1 GCA_023429275.1 Planctomycetota bacterium | reverse complement strand
GTCGTCGGCATCGGCGAGACGGGACTCGACCGCTACTGGGACCACACGCCGATCGAGGTCCAGGTCGACTACTTTCGAAGGCACTTGGCGCTCTCTCGCTCCTTAGGAAAACCGTTCATCATCCATTGCCGCGAGGCAGAGCCGGAGGTGATGTCGATCCTCGGCGAAGAGATGGCAAGGGGGCCGCTGCCGGGAATCATGCACTCTTTCTGCGGATCGGCCGAAGCCGCCCGCTTGTGCCTCGACTGGGGGATGCACCTGTCGTTCTCGGGGATGCTGACCTACAAGAAGAACGAAGAGCTGCGGACCCTCGCGGCGACGGTGCCGCGCGACCGGCTCCTTGTTGAGACGGACTGTCCGTACCTGGCGCCGCTGCCGAATCGTGGGAAACGCAACGAGCCTTCCTTCGTGAAGCACACCGCCCGCGTCCTGGCAGAAGCGCAGGGAGTCTCACTGGAAGAAATCGGTGCAATCACCACTTCCAACGTCCGCCGGCTGTTGGGGCTTGGAGTTTCGGGGTGAGTCAGCCCTTTGGCAGCCGGCGAAGCCGCCGAACGTGATGCCGAATGACGAGCGCCGCGAGGCAAGACTGGATCACCCAGAGCGGGCCACCGCACCAGAGAAGCCAGGACGGAACCGGCGATCCGATCAGTTTGATCCAGAGCTTGTAGATCATCGTCGCGAACGCCACGTCGCCTCCGAGAGAGAAGATCCCTAGCCAGAATGCAGCGACGCAAGCCCGGAGCAGGGGCCACGTCGGCCACATCAATTGAGCCAGCAGGGCGCCGGCCATCGGTCGCAACAGGAGTCGAGCAGCGAACGGATAATCGGGATCGATGTACTCGCACCCGCGCGAAAACATGAGCTCGATCAGGGTCGCGAGCACCGCGTACCAGCCGACAACGGACAGGGTGAATCCCTGGCGGTCAAGCGGCGGGAGCGAGGGAGTGGCGATAGTCGTTGCCCCCGTATCAGGCGCGTCCCGCTGCACCAGCGGCCCGGCTTCTCGACCGTTCTAGAATCTTTTCGAGCGAGGCGTCCGGGATCGACGCGATCAGCTTTCGCGTGTACTCCTCGCGCGGCTTTGCGTAGATCAGGTCGGACGGGCCGAACTCGATGATCTTGCCGGCGTTCATCACCGCCATCATGTCGGACATGAACTTCACGACACTCAGGTCGTGGCTGATGAAGATGTATGTCAGTCCGCGGTCCTGCTGAAGTTTCTTCAGGAGGTTCAGCACCTGGGCCTGAACGCTGACGTCGAGAGCCGAGACCGACTCGTCGCAGATCAGGAACTCCGGCTCCACCGCGATCGCCCGGGCGATCGAGATCCGCTGCCGCTGACCGCCGGAGAACTCGTGCGGATAGCGCCCGAGATGTACCGGGTCGAGGCCGACCTCCGTCAGGAGCTGAGCGGCCCGGTTCCGCCGGTCGCTCTTCGACGATCCGCGGCCGTGAATCACCATCGCCTCGGTCAGCATCGCCTCGACCGTCATCCGCGGATTGAGCGAGCTGTAAGGGTCCTGGAAGATGATCTGCATCCGGTGCCGGTAGTCCCGCAGCGCGGCGCCGCTGAGACTCGCGACATCCTGATCGTCGAAGCGGATTGATCCGCCGGTGGCGGTCGCCAGGCGGACGATGGCCCGGCCTGTCGTCGTCTTGCCGCACCCCGACTCGCCGACGAGGCCGAGCGTCTGGCCGCGATAGACGTTGAAGCTGATCCCGTCCACCGCCTTCACATGACCGGCGGTACGGCGGAAGACCCCCTTGCGGATCGGGTAGTAGACCTGCAGGTCCTCGATCGACAGCAGCGGCGCGGTGCCGTCGGGGACGTACGTCGTATCGGCCGGCAGCGGCTTCAGGAGTTCACCATTGGAGAATCCTGGAAGGGCCGCGATCTCCTTACGGGGATGGAGCAACCGGCCGCGGCCGGCGGTCGTCATCTCCATGAGTCGCGAGGGGTCGAGAGCCTTCTCGACAATCGCGTAGGTCCCGTCCTCCTGCTTCCGCGACTCCATGAAGTCGGCCACGGTCGGGAGGATCCGATACCGCGTCTCGAGCTGCGGCCGGCAGGCCATGAGCCCTTTCGTATAGGGATGCTTCGGCTCCGAGAAGATCCGGTCGACGGGCCCGTACTCGACGAGCTGCCCCCGGTACATCACCGCGACGTCGTCCGCGATCTCCGCGATGACGCCGAGGTCGTGGGTAATGAACAGGATCCCCATGTTCCGCTGATCGCGAAGCTGCCGGAGCAGGTCGAGAATCTGCTTCTGGATCGTCACGTCGAGCGCGGTGGTCGGCTCGTCGGCGATGAGCAGCTTCGGGCTGCAGGAGAGGGCCATGGCGATCATGACCCGCTGCTTCTGTCCCCCCGACATCTCGTGGGGAAAGCTGTCAATCCGCCGCTCGGGATCGGGAATGCCGACCTCGCCAAAGAGTGCGAGTGTCCGCTTGCGTGCTTCGGCCGCCGAGACTTTCTGGTGCTGTCGAATCGCTTCGGCCACCTGGTCGCCCACGCGGAAGACCGGGTTCAGGGAGGTTCCCGGCTCCTGAAAGATCATGCTGACGTCCGCCCCGCGGATCTGTCGCATCTCCGCTTCCGGAAGACGGACGAGGTCACGTC
>JAEYWB010000576.1 GCA_023429275.1 Planctomycetota bacterium | reverse complement strand
ATCGATGGCAGAGGAGATGTCGAAGTCGCCGAAGTCACCAAAGGAGACAACAAAAGAATCACAAAAGGCAGAACCATATCGGGGTCACGTCGTTGCACCTTACACGTTTGCGAAGAAGGCTGAGGATCTGACCGTTTCGTTGCCAGCACGCTGGGACGAGAGGCTAGTGAGCGTGCAGTCAGTCCAGTTCTTAACGACAATTCGTTCCGGCACGGATCACAAGTTTGAGGATCAAGTCTGCCAGTCCTACAAGGACGGACAGCTGACAGTCAGTATTGACACCGCCGCGATTAAGAAGCCTCTCGTGACGTTTAGGCTCGCCCCCGTCGACGGGGCCGGCCGCCAGCTGCGGATCACACAACCGGGCGAGTTTCCTTCATCGACCCACAAGCTGATTATCCCATACGGGGCGCTCCTCCTTCATTCGCCCGAGAATGATTCCCAAGTGTTAGTCAGCTTTCGCAAGCCAGATAGACTCAAGTCGTTCATTGCCGTGGCTCCGGGGCTAATGCACACGCCTATACCCCCTGGTCTACTGAAGATTGTCGAAGAAATAGGCAGCGGTCGTATAGAGGCGAGCGAGATCGAGCTTGTCGTTGGGAAAATGAAGGTGAAGCCTGTTCGGAATAACGATGGGGACTTCGTTGTCGACACGAAAGAGTTGACCGGCGGCTTTGTTGACATGATTGTCGTTAGGCCGCAGGTCGGTGTTGCTGGGAGTAAAAAGGATGGTTATAGTTTTAGTCTTGTTTTTGATCACAGTCCCAATTATCAGACCCTCTCGGCTACTGTTGCCGAAATGGGCGAGGGCCTCGCGTCGAAATGGGCCGAGCTGCGGGATTTGTTTTTTACGAAAAATGTCAAGTTGGAAGATGTGTCGGAGCTAAGGCCTGACCTGATGGGCGAGCCCAGCCACGACAAGTTCGTCCAGCAATGCGCAAACCTGAGGAAGATTGCTGGCGAGTTCTCGGATAATGAGAAGACTGGGAATGGAAAACCTACGTCTAAGAAGGCTGTCACCGACGCGCTCGAAGCCTACTTACAGATCCTCCCGGTTTATAGAACTCGTGACCTAATTGCGAGGAGTTTGCACTCAGGTATGCGTTTGGAATTCGGTCGATTTGAATATGAGGCAGCATCCGTTCGCGCTGAAACGAGTACGAGAACCTCTCCCAGTGAACTGACGCCTAACGAGATCCATCGAATAGAGCTGTTTGTCATCGAGCCTGGCTCCAGCCGGGAGTAGTGCGTCTTTTCAGACAGCGTCCAATCATTCACTGTTCCGGTGTCAGTATGCAACAGATCCAAACCATCATCGATCGAATTCGGACCGCCCTGGCGGACGATCGGATCGAGAATACGCCTGAGATGAAAACCCTGGCGACGGATATCAGGGAGGTCTCCAGGACCCTTAATGACCGCCTGCGCCGCTGTGGCGAGTATCTCCGTCAGGGATTGCGGGCCGAGGCGATTCAGGAGGCGGAGACGGAGCCGCGGTTGCTCGACCTTGTCGGCGTCGTCCAGGGGCTCAGTGACGATGAACGCCTCGCCTGGATCGAGATGATGCAGTTCCTCGAACTGCCGACTCCCGAGCCGGTCCTGTTTGACGTCGCGGAGATGATCGACGAGGCCTACAGCGAACACGCCCCCCTCGAGAAGCTCCTGCGGACCCATCGAAAGCTCGCCCTTCAGCGGGCTCCGCTGTCGCAGCGGCTCGCCCTCCTGCGGAGGATCGCGGTCGAGGACCCGAACTCCGAGTTCTGGGAGACCGACATCCGGGCCTATGAAGAGGCCCGTCTCGCCCAGATCATTCAGGAGAGCCGCGCCGGCCGAAAACCCCTCTCGGTCGAGGCGGCGCAGAACCTCCTCGCGGAGGTGCAGGGAAACTCGTGGCTCATCCCGATCCCCGGGAAGCTCGTTCCCAATATCCAGGCGCAGCTGCAGGAGGCGGTCCGGGCTGATGCCCGCGAGCGCCTGCAGAAGATCTCGGCGGATCTCCACGCCGCCTTCGGCGCCATGAACCTCGAACAGGCCAGGCGGCCGTACAGGGACTGGAACACGTTTCGGCCGCAGTCGGGACTGACCGATCGCGACGCGCTCGTGCTCGAAACGCTCCCCGCGATCGCATGGGTCGAGCAGCAGCTCGAAAGGGAGGCGGCCGACGCCGCATGGGCCGACCATCTCCACGAGATCGAGCTTGCTCTCCGTCGGACTCCTCCCGACGAGGCGCAGCTCCGCCAGCTCTCCGAGAAGACGACCCGCTACCGGCGCCCGCTCCCCGGGCATGTCGATTCCCAGTTGTCGGGCCGGCTCTCCGCCTTCGAACGGCAGCGGCAGCGGAAGCGGTTCCTGATCGTTGGGGGATCGACCCTTTCTCTGATCGTGATCGTGGCGGTTGTCTCGTTCGTCATCATGCGGGCGCAGGATGCCTCTCACCGCAAAGAGGTGATCTCGAAGATCGAGGAACACCTCGAGGCGGGGGAACTGAAGTCGGCTGAAGAGCTTCGCGACAAGTACCAGGCCTCGTGGGGAGACATCCCGGCCTGGAATGAAACGTCGCAGAAGGTCGACGATCTCGCCTCCTCCCTGGCCGACCGGACGCAACAGGCGGAGCTGTTGCTCGACAAGGCGGCCGCACTCGGCGAGACCGAGGAGACGGAGTTCAAAAAGGTCGCTGCCGAGGCCCTCGCTCTCGCCACCGCGACCCCGCCTCTTCCGGATCTCAAGCGGACCGTCGATCTCCGCCTGCAGAAGATTGAGATCGAACGAAGCCGGGGGCTCAAGATGCGGGAGGAAGACCTCTCGAGCCGCCTGCCCGCCCAGGGACGGCAGATTGAAGAGCTGAAGAAGACGTTCGCGACCCTCTCGAGCGCCGACTTCGACGAGCAGCGTTCGCGTATCCGGGACGGGCTCACGGCGATCTCGTCCGACCTTCCCGGCATGGCGGGCCGGTTTGCCGACCAGCACAAGTTCATGCTCTCGGAAGTGGATGACATCGAACGGAAGTTCAGCCGGTCGCAGCGCCGCGCGGAGCTGCTCCAGGAGCTCAAGGCGAAGTCCCGCATCCGGGGCGCGGCCGGCGTCGCGGAGGCGAAGGCGTATAGCGACGTTCTGACGACGTTCACGACGACCCTGGCCGAAGATTCTCTCGCGGCGGGAATGAAACGCGCCGCCGCCGAGAGCGAAGCGTGGCAGTCCCTGTTTGCCCTTCGCGACTTTCCCTCGGAGACGGCCCGCCTGTTCCCCGATTCGCTCGAGCTCGTCAACTCGCGTCAGGCGGCTGTCGACAAGTTTCTTCAGACCTACTCCCGCAGTCCGGTCCGGAGCGCCGTCGAGAAATACCGCGACGCCCTGGCCATCTTCGAAAAGCGCTACAAGGCGAAGACCGGGCTCGTCGCGCAGATCGTCTCCGACATCCTCGAAGCGGAGCACATGCGGGACCTGTACGTGATTCGCGACCAGACCCTCTCGTGGCCTTACTACGTCCTCTCTCGCGAAGCGCTCGACGAGGATCCGATCGTCAAGTTCAGCCGCTGGTCGGTCCTCGACGACCCCGAAGAGGTGAAGGTCCTGCTGAAGAATGTCGTCAACCTCACCCCGGCGGCCGCGCCGCAGGCGGCGCTCGTCAAGAAGATCCGTTCCCAGCTCGACAACCTCCGCGGAGAGACGTGGGACGCGACCCTTGCCGGCATGGTGCAGGCGGTCGTCGGCGAAGGCCAGGTCGATCCGATCCTCCGCGTCCAGCTCGTCAGCACGCTCTGCACGCTCACGAAGGCCGGCAGCCTCGCCGCCGAGAAGCACAAGCCGTTTCTGGAGTTCGAAGCCGACCTCACGAGGACCATGGAGGAGATCAACCTGCTTGCCGACTGGGCCGACCCGCGGAGTCGCGACGTTCTCGACCGCCGGCAGAAGTGCCAGCTGTATCTCGCCGGAATCGCGACGGTCGATTTCGGCCGGGTCTGGCCTTCGTCGTCGCAGCTCCTCGACGAGATCCGCTCGGAACTGACGATTCCCTATACCGCCGTCGGGTGGATGACGCACGATGAGGCGGGAAAGCCGCAGATCGACGTCTCCCTTCCTCCGGGCGGCTGGACGCTCCTGGCCGCCATTCCCAGCCAGGCGGGGGGGAGCGGAGGGGGCAGACTCCAGGTGCTCGGACGGTTTGAGCGAGACACGCTGCACCTCGTGCCGGAGGCGACCTCGTCGCACTTCGTTCCCGGGCGGCTCGTCTTCGCCCGGCCCCTGGCGGCGCCGCAAGTCTCCGCCAGGTAGATCCCCGTCCCCTTCAATGACCTGCCCGATCCGAACCCGCACGACAAAGATGTCGACGCGGTCGAGAGTGAGGCCCTTATGACAACACCAATCTCCTCCGGCGGATCGCTCCGCTACTTCATCCGCCTTCGCGGCCAGGTGAAGGGCCCCTATTCGGTCGAACAGCTCTCCCGGATGGCGTCGCGCGGCCAGTTCAGCAGGCTGTACCAGGTTTCCACGAACCAGACCGACTGGGTCGCGGCGGGGGACCTGACGGAAGTCTTCGGGGTGAAGGGCTCTGCTGCTGCCCCGGAACCGGAGCCGGCTCCTGCGGCCGGTGCGAAGGAGTGGTTCTACAACACCGGCGATTCGAAGATCGGCCCCGTTGACGAGGCGTTCATCAAGAACCTGATCGTCGGCGGGCACGTGAAGGGTGACACTCTCCTGTGGAAAACCGGGATGCCGAACTGGCTCGAAGCGAGACAGTTCTTTCCGAACGCCTTCGGGAAGCCGCGGCGGATGACCGGCGCGATCTGGGCGTCGATCATCCTCGGCCTTCTCCTGCTGGTCGGATCGGCCGGCGGAGTCGCCTACAAGATGGGCGTATTCGACCAGACCGCCTCCAGCGTCACGGATGAAGGAGGTGACGTGCCGGCCCCCGCTCCCTCGGCGAGCGAAGCCGATACGACTCTCGCTTACTGGGCTCAGCTTCGCGAGGTGCTCTCGGTGGGGGGGACGACGGCCGATGACGCCGAGGCCCGGGCCCGGTCCCTCGATGCGGTCGCGGTGTCGGATGTCGATCCGGAAGCGGTCGCTTTTGCCCTCGATCTCTCGGCGTTCTGCCGCGACATCGCCAGTTTCACGCGGAAGCAGGACGACCCCGCGTTCTACTTCGATGCCTTCCTCCGCGGAGCGCAGGGAGACGCGCTCGGGGTCGCCCGCGAAACGATCGACTCCGCCAAGGAGATCAAGGCCCGCCATGGCCAGCTCCAGTCCAGGGCCGGTCAGCTGCGGGCCACGCTCAGCCGCCGCCACGGCCGGGAATTCCCTCCCCTTCCGCTCTGACTCACACTCCTCTTCAGGCTTCGTCATGTCCGATATTGTTGCTCCGCGCCGCAGGCTCTCCTGGGCGGAGGCCGACCCTGAACAGAGACTCGGTTTCTCCGGCGGGCGGTTTACGGCCATCAACCTGACCCTCACGCTGCTGTGCGCCGGACTGCTGACGGCGGCGTTCTTCGCGGCGATCTTCCCGTTCCGGCAGAGCCGCCTGGTCATTCCGTTCTTCCGCGACGGAAGCGTGACGATCGCCGTTTCGATCGTCTTCTTCACCATGTGGTCGCTGACGATCTTGTTTCTCAAGTCGCTCAAGCTCCGCCTCCAGCGGCGGGCCCTCGCCATCGACGTCGTTCCGCCCGAGCGGGACTTCGTTCTCTCGCCGGGAACGGTCGACCTCGTCCAGGAGAAGATTCACGCCGCAGTCGACGATCCGCGTCAGTTCGTTCTCTTCAACCGCATCGAGGCGGCCCTCGGCAACCTCCGGAATCTCGGGCGGGTCGGCGACGTCGCCGAAATCTTCAAGACCCAGGGGGAGAGCGATGAATCCAGCCTCGAGACGAGCTACCTGATGGTCTCCGCGTTCATCTGGGCGATCCCGGTGCTCGGTTTCATCGGGACGGTGCTCGGTCTCTCCGACGCGATCGGCAATTTCGGTCTCGTTCTCAACACGGCGACGGAGCTCGACAAGATCAAGGGGAGCCTGCAGTCGGTCACCGGCGGCCTGGCGACGGCGTACGAGACGACGCTGATCGGCCTGGCCGCGGCGCTCGGCGTGCAGCGCCTGACGATCGGAATGAAGAAGTCCGAGCAGGAATTCCTCGACGACTGCAGCGAATACTGCTCGCGACAGGTGATGTCCCGCCTGCGGCTCCTGCCGCTCGACGGCGAATAAGCGTCCTTTGGAGGCTTTCACGCCGTGTCTCGCCGTCGCAATTCCGGATATGCCATCTCGCTGTTCGCGTTCCAGGACATCATTACATCGGTCAGCGGCGTCCTGATCATGGTGGTCCTGCTGCTCGCGCTCGAACTGACGAACCGCACGACCTCGACGAACGCGCGGGCCGGACTGGAGGCGACCGCGGCGCAGGTCCGGGCCGAGCAGCGCCGGCTCGCGGCCGAGGCGATCGAGCTCGAAACGGCGGTGCGCGAGTCGGAGGAGCTGATCCGCCGGGCCGCGGCCGCTCCGGCGAGCCTCGTCGAAGGTCGCATCCGCGAGGCGGAATCCGCCATCGCCTCCCTGATCG